>SLBU01000092.1 GCA_007126175.1 Kiritimatiellia bacterium | reverse complement strand
GGCCTTTTGATTGATGCGCAACAAACGCCAGCGTTTCAACCGACTCAACGGGCGCGCCTCGGTTATCGTGACCTGATCGCCCACGGCTGCCTCATTCTGTTCATCATGCGCATGAAACCGACTGCGCTGCCGCGTGGTCTTGCCGTAAATCGGATGCGCCTTACGCACTTCCGTCTCCACCACAATCGTCTTATCCCCACTGCGACTCTTGACCACGCCACTCACCGTTTTGCGGCGCCCCCGCGATGGTGTAACTTGCTCATCCATGACGCTGCTCACTTTCCCGCTCCTTCATAACTGTCTGGATTCGGGCCATCGTACGGCGCAAAGTACGCGCCAATAGCGGGTTGCTGGCTTCATCAGCCACACCCTTCCGAACCTCAAGCTCAAACAACGCCTGCCGTTTCTCTTCCAGCAGGCCCAGCAACTCTTCCGTGCTGCGATCCCGAATCTCGGCTGCCTTCATGATCTTATTCCCATTACCACTTCGTTAATTCTCGCCGCGCTTTACCAGACGCGTTCGCAGGCCCAACTTGGCATCCGCTAGACGCAAAGCCGACCGTGCCATCGCCTCGGTCACGCCACCGATCTCAAACAGCACGCGACCAGGCCTCACAACCGCAACCCAGTATTCCGGGTTACCCTTGCCCTTACCCATCCGGACTTCAATCGGTTTCGTTGTGATCGGCTTGTCCGGAAACACCCGAATCCACAACTTGCCACGACGCTTCATGTGGCGGTTGATGGCCACGCGGCAGGCTTCGATCTGGGTCGCCTTGAGCCACCCGCGATCCATACTCTTTAAACCGTACTCGCCAAACTCCACCGTGGCTCCCGCCTTAGTGAAACCTGCGCGGCTCCCCTTCATCACCTTACGGTGCTTTGTCCTCTTTGGCATCAACGGCATTGCTGCACCGCTCCTCTCTTATCGCCTTTTACCTTTTGCAACCTTGTCTGCGGGCTTCTTGCAAATCCAGACCTTCACCCCGATTCGCCCTGCCGTTGTGGCTGCTTCTGCAAAACCATACTCAATATTCGCACGTAACGTGTGAAGCGGAATCTTTCCTTCCTTGTCCCATGTCACCCGCGCCAACTCAGACCCGCCCAAACGCCCCGCGCAGCGGATCTTGATCCCGTCCGCACCCAGATCCATCGCCATCTTGATCGCACGCTTCATTGCGCGACGGAACGAAACGCGCCGCTCCATTTGCATCGCAATGTTCTCGGCAACCAACTGCGCGTTGCAATCCGGGTCGCGAATCTCCTGGATCTCAATATAAATTTCCTTGCCCGTCATCTTCGCAATTTGCAGGCGCATCTTTTCCAATTCCTGCCCCTTGCGCCCGATCACCGCCCCCGGCCGCGCCGTGTGCAGACTCACGCGTACACGGTTCGCATACCGCTCAATGTCAACACGCGCCAGCGACGCACTCTCCAGACGACTCTTGACGATGTCCCGAATCGCTAAATCCTCACTTAACAACGTGCCATACGTGCGCTTCGTGGCAAACCAACGCGAACGCCAGTCCTTGTCTACCGCTACGCGCAGTCCTATCGGATTGATTTTTTGTCCCAAAACGTACTCCTCCTAGGGCCATGCATCAAAAGCCCGTACTTCTACCTTTTTACTGCTCGTCCGTCAAAACAATCTTAACGTGACACATCTTTTTCTCAATCCGGCTGACCATTCCGCGCGCACGCGGCCAGAATCGTTTCATCCGCGGACCGAGATCGACGCGCGCCTCTTTTACGCGCAACGTCTCCACGGCCAAGTCAGCATTGTTCTCCGCATTTGCAATCGCGGACTTCAAGGTCTTACCTAGATAAAACCCTGCCTTGCGCTCGCTCACGGTCGTCATTTGCAACGCCTGATCTACGGGCATGCCGCGCATGCGGCGTGCCATGTCACGTACCTTGGTCGGCGATACACGCACATTCTTGCTTATCGACTGAATTTCCATCATACTCTCCCCGTTGGCGCAACTATTTCAGAGAAACGGTCTTATCTGTATGTGAACCATGCCGCCGGAATGCCCGCGTCGGAGAAAATTCCCCCAGGCGATGCCCAACCATATTCTCCGTGATAAACACCGAGATATGCTGTTTCCCATTGTGAATTCCCATGGTGTGCCCAACAAATTCAGGCAGAATCATCGATCGCCGTGACCAAGTCTTGATCGGTCGACGATCGCCGGAACGGTTCATCCGCTCGACTTTATCCATCAGCTTTGGGTCAACATAAGGACCCTTTTTAATTGAACGCGCCATACGTTACTTTCTCCGCTTGACTATGAACTTGTTCGATGGTTTACGCCGCGCGCGGGTCTTCCCGCCCTTGGCTAGCTGTCCCCATGGCGATACCGGATGTCCACCACCCGAGGTCCGGCCTTCACCACCACCCATCGGATGGTCAACCGGGTTCATCGCCACACCACGCACGGTCGGGCGAATGCCCTTCCAACGCTTACGTCCAGCCTTGCCCATGCTCGTACTGGATACATCTGCATTCCCAACCTGACCCACGGTCGCCATGCAGCGCACGTTGATCATCCGGATCTCACCGCTCGGCAGTTTCACTTGGGCATGCGTGCCCTCACGTGACATCAATTGCGCACTATTACCAGCACTACGGCAGACCTTGCCACCACGCCCCGGCTCTAATTCCACATTGTGCACGAACAGACCCAGCGGGATCCGCGACAATGGCAATGCATTACCCACATTTGCCTCGACCTGCTCGCCGGAGACAACCTGATCGCCGACTTTCAGCTTGGCCGGCGCCAGAATGTAGCGCTTCTCTCCATCTGCATAATGCAGTAAGGCAAGGTTCGCTGATCGGTTCGGGTCATATTCAATGGCCGCCACACGCGCAGGGATCCCTGCCTTGTCGCGCCTAAAGTCAATGATTCGCAATTTCCGCTTGTGCCCACCGCCACGGTGGCGAACGGTAATCCGCCCCGAGGAGTTTCGTCCAGCATTCTGCTTGCGGGGACGAACCAGACTGCGCTCTGGCCGGTCCTTGGTGATCTCTTCAAACGCCGAAACGGTCGTAAACCGTAAACTCGGTGTCGTCGGATTGTATTTTTTCAGTGCCATTTCGTCTTCCTGTCCGGCTTATGCCGCATTATGCCAAGTCGATTTTATGATCTTCTGCAAGCGTAACCACTGCACGCTTCCAATCTGGCCGTTTCCCATACTTCATTGTACGCTGTCGCTTCTTCTTGCCCTCGTAGTTCATTGTGTTGACCTTCGTGACCTTCACATCGAACAACTGCTCCACCGCACGCTTGATCTCAATCTTATTGGAATCCGGGGCAACCGTGAAAAGATACTTCCGGTCCTCCGCCAGATGCGTCCCCTTTTCCGTTACCTGAATCCGCTTGATGACCTCTCGTGAGTCTTTCATAATTATTGCACCTTATTTCTGCAGCCGTGCGGTCAGTTCGGCAAAACCCGCTTCGCTTGCCAAAACCAAAGGATACCGCAGCAATTGGTATACATTTACATCTCGGGCCGCACGCAACGCCACACGCGGCAAATTCTGCACGGCACGCACCAGATTCTCGTCTAACTTGTCCGTTACTAGCAACACCGGCCCGCTCACCGCATGGGTCTTCAGAAGCGCCACCGCAGCGCGGGTCTTGGGCTCGTCTACGGACAGCGGCTCGACAACCCGGATCGCGCCGGATGCCAGCATTTCGCTGAGCGCACGTCGAAAGGCCAGATCGCGCACCTTGCGATTCACCTTGGCCCCGTAGACGCGCGGATGCGGTCCGAATACAACACCACCACCACGCCAGACAGGCGATTGCTTGTAGCCGGCCCGAGCACGCCCCGTGCCTTTCTGCTTCCACGGTTTGGCGCCCGAGCCCGAAACAAACCCTTTTTCCAAGGTCGAGGCAGTCCCCGCACGACGGCTCAGGTTCAGCGCCACAATTACCTCGTACACGGCTTGCTCGCCACGCTCCAGCTCCAGCAGCTCGTCCGCCACGCTCAGCGATCCCGACTCAGCCCCACTGGCATCATACTTCTTTACTGTACTCATGCGCTCTGCCCTGCCTTCTTCAATGCCTTACTCACCAGTACCAAGCCACCGTTCGGCCCAGGTATCGCACCTTGTACCAGTAGCAAGTTCTCTTCCGCACGCACCGCAAGCAACTTCAAATTCTGCTGCGTCACACGCGCATTTCCCATATGTCCGGGCATCTTCTGCCCTTTCATTACGCGCCCCGGGAACGAACACTGGCCAATCGAACCCACCCGGCGCTTGGAATGACCACCATGCGTCATCGGACCACCCGCCATATTGTAGCGCTTGATTACACCGGCGAATCCGCGTCCCTTGCTCGTGCCCGTCACATCAACATGCGTCGCTCCTTCAAACTGCGCAACCGTCACACGGGTCCCTGGCGTCAAATCCTCCTCCGCCGTACAGGGAAATTCCCGCATCGTCCGCTGTGGCTCCAGACCGGCTTTCGTATACTCCCCGACCGCCGATTTGCTCAGCCGGGATGCCTTCTGCGGCTCAAACCCAAGCTTGACCGCTTCATAACCATCCCGTGCTTTCGTCTTTCGTTGCACGACCTGACACGGACCAGCAGCAATGACGGTGACCGCCACACGGCGCCCTGCATCGTCAAAGATCTGTGTCATCCCTAATTTTCTGCCTAATATACCGTTCATGATACTCTCTCTCAGATCTTGATCGTTATGTCGACACCAGCTGGCAAATTCAGCTTCTTGAGCTCATCCACCGTCTTTGCCGTTGGCTCAATGATATCCAGCAGCCGCTTATGCGTTCGCATTTCAAACTGCTCCATTGACTTCTTATTCACATGCGGACTCCGGTTCACCGTGTACCGCTCAATCCGCGTCGGCAGCGGTGTCGGGCCAGCAACCTGTGCCCCCGTACCCCTGGCCGTATCAATAATATCTGTTACGGCTTGATCCAGTACGCTGTGATCATAAGCCTGCAGCCGTATTCTTATCCGTTGTCCATCCATGACATTCTCACCTGTTCAGTAGCTCTCTTGTCAGCGGTTCCGGCACAATATCAAATTGCACCGGCTCCATCGTGTAACTAGCCCGGCCCCGCGTTAACGACCGGATTGCCGTCGAGTACCCAAACAACGCGGCTAAAGGAACCCTGCCATGTACGGCCTGTTCATCCCCCTTGGCAATCATGTCTGTGACCTTGCCCCGCCGGCTGCTTACATCCCCTAAAACGTCCCCCATGTATTCCGACGGCGTCACAATCTCCAGTGCCATGATCGGCTCCAGCAAAACCGGCGCAGCTGACTGCACCGCTTCCCGGAATGCCATCGTAGCAGCTGTCCGAAATGCCACTTCCGTCGAAAACTCCACATCTGTTTGTACTGCAGTCACGCATATGCGTATATCCGTAACTGCATACTGCGACATTACCCCCGTCACAGCTCCGTCTTGTAGCCCTTCCTCCACCGCAGCGCGAAAATGCGCCGTGAACTCTCGACCGGTTACCGTAATCTTACTCTCTACCCCAGACCCACGCGCGCCTGGTTCCACCTCCACGGTAACGCCTGCAAAATGCTTCTGCCCGCCCAACTCGCGATCGAACACATGCGAAGCCACCCCACGGCGCGTAATCGTCTCCTGATATGCCACCATCGGACGCCCCGTATTCGCCGCCACTTTAAACTCCCGCAGCATACGATCGCGTAAAATCTCCAGATGAAGCTCCCCCATTCCACTGATTACGGTCTGGCCGGTTTCTGCATCCAGCCGCACATGGCACGTCGGGTCTTCATCCATCATCGCTTGCAAGGCGACCTCCAGCTTGTCACGATCCGCACGCGTTCGTGGCTCCACCGCCATGAACATTACCGGCTCCGGGAACCGGATCCTCGCCAATTCGATCGGATCATGCTCCATACAAAGCGTGTCTCCCGTTGTCACGGTCTTGAGCCCGCTTACCGCACCAATTTCCCCGGCATACAGCGCCTCGATATCTTCGCGCGAATCAGCATGCACACGCATCAGCCCCATCACCCGCTCACTCTTATGTAAGCGAGGATTGTACACCTTCTGTCCTTTCTTCAGAACACCGGCGTACACACGAACATAGGCAACGCGCCCCAGATACGGGTCGTTTGCAAGCTTGAATACCAACGCACTTAAAGGTCCGGAATCATCTGCCTCTCGATGCAGCACTGCGCCACTTCGAGGATGGTGTCCCTCTGCCGGAGGCACATCCAAGGGCGACGGTAGATAGCGCACAACCGCATCTAATAACGGCTGCACCCCTCGATTTTTGAGCGAAGATCCACAGAAAACAGGTGTCATCTCGTTGGCAAGGACAACACGCCGTATGCCTGCTTGAAGGACTTCGGCAGACAGGTCGCCCTCTTCGAGATAGGTCTCCAGAACGGTTTCATCCAGTTCGGCTACTCTTTCAACAAGTTCTCCGCGGCTTGCTTCGGCAGCCGCACGTAATTCTTCGGGAATCGCATGTTTACTGATCGTTACGCCCAGCGAACTCTCCTCAAAGGAAAGGGCTTGCATCTCGATCAGATCAATCACACCTTCGAACCGCTCCTCTTCTCCCCAAGGCAATTGCACTGGCATTGCATTGGCTCCAAGACGCGCACGAATCTCATCGACCACACGCGTATAACACGCACCCATCCGATCCATCTTATTGATAAAGATCAAACGCGGTACATGATAACGTGCCGCCTGACGCCAAACGGTCTCAGACTGCGGTTGCACACCACCAACACTGCAAAAAACCCCTACTGCTCCGTCAAGCACCCGCAAGGAACGCTCAACTTCAACAGTAAAATCAACATGCCCAGGGGTATCAATGATGTTAATCTGATGATCCAGCCAATAGCATGTCGTAGCAGCACTGGTGATCGTAATACCGCGCTCCTTCTCCTGCTCCATCCAATCCATGACCGTGTTGCCGTCATGCACTTCGCCCAACTTATGTACGCGACCTGCATAAAACAGCATACGCTCTGTCGTGGTGGTTTTGCCGGCATCGATATGCGCGATAATCCCGATGTTCCGGACTTGTGTCAGACTACGACTGCGCCCGTCGGATTCTCGATCCGACGACGACATACCGCGTTGTGATACTGCCTGACTACTCAAGCCCGCACCTTACTTGTTACTCGATTTCAAAGAACAAAAAAAACGTAATTTACCAAGCATAATGCGCAAAAGCCTTATTCGCTTGCGCCATCTTATGCGTATCCTCGCGCTTCTTGATGCAATTGCCCTGGTTATTGAATGCATCCAGAAGCTCCAACGCGACGGCCTGCTCCATCGGCATACCGCGGCGGCCCTGCGAATACATCACCAGCCAACGCAATGCCAAGGCCAATTGCCGACGGTTACTAATCTCCACAGGCACCTGATAGGTGGCACCACCTACACGACGCGATTTCACCTCTACACGTGGCTTAATATTATCGATCGCCCGAATCAATACACCTAGTGGGTCCTGCCCCGATTTCTCTTCAATCCGGGCCAACGCACCATATACAATTCGCTCGGCTGTTGTCTTCTTGCCTTGGCGCATGATGTAATTGATTACCCGCGCTACGAGTTCACTATTGAACCGCGGATCCGCAAGCACCTCACGCCGCTCTGCTTTTCTTCTACGTGCCATACCTACTCACTCCTGATCAACTGTCCGCCTTTGGACGCTTGACACCATATTTCGAACGACCGCGCTTCCGATTATTCACACCCAGCGAATCCAAGGCACCACGCACTACGTGGTAACGAACACCTGGTAAATCCTTTACGCGACCACCACGTACCAGCACCACGCTATGCTCCTGCAAGTTGTGCCCTTCTCCACCAATATACGCACTCACCTCGTAGCCCGTCGTCAAGCGTACACGCGCAACCTTGCGCAGCGCCGAATTGGGTTTCTTCGGCGTCATCGTCTTCACCTGCAAACAAACCCCGCGGCGCTGCGGACATTTCGTCAGCGCACGCGATTTGCTTTTCCGTTTTACGGGCTGGCGCCCTTTGCGCACCAGTTGATTAATCGTCGGCATACTTTTTCCCCTGTTGTTACAAGCAAGCGGGAACTATATTACATTCCCATATCGCAATTCAAGCTATTTATCCCACAACTGATCAAATTTTCTTTCCTGCTCCTGAATATCGATCATGTCTTCCTCTGGAACCTGTTCTCCCTGTGGCACTAATTTGATATGACGGTTCATCGGGAACCCCGTACCGCCTGGGATCAAATGCCCCATAATCACGTTCTCCTTGAAGCCGCGAAGCTCATCCACCCGTCCCAGTGTGGCAGCATCGGTCAGAATCCGCGTCGTATCCTGGAAGGAAGCCGCCGAGATAAAGCTGTCGGTCTCCAGCGAAGCCTTGGTGATTCCAAGCAACGCGGGTGCCGCCTCCGCCGGACGTCGTCCCTCGGCCAACGCCTTTTCATTCACCTCAAGGAAATATTGCCGCATGACCTGCTCCCCCCAGAGAAACTCCGTGTCCCCAGGATTCGTGATCTTTACCTTACGCAGCATCTGCCGGACAATCACTTCGATGTGCTTGTCGTTGATTTCCACACCCTGCAAACGGTATACTTGCTGCACCTCATTCACAAGGTACTCCTGCAACTCCTGCGGACCACAGACCTCAAGAATCTCCTGCGGAACAACCGGACCCTCTGTCAGTTGTTGCCCCTTGCGTACACGGTCCCCCTTGAATACCACGATGTGCTTACCCATCGGGATCAGGTGCTCTTCCGTATCACCGGTCATTTCGTCCCGAATGATCAGGCAGCGCTTGCCACGCTGATTATCCCCGAAGTCCACAAGCCCCTCGATCTTGGCTATCTCAGCGGCATCCTTGGGTTGACGCGCCTCAAAGAGCTCGGCAACACGCGGGAGACCACCGGTAATATCCTTGGTCTTGGACTCTTTACGCGGCGTCTTGGCCAACAGCTCACCGGGCGCAACCTTCGCACCTTCCTTTACAACAACGTGCGCACCAGCCGGAATACTATAGAAACCAAGAATCTCATGATCATGCCCTTCGCCATCGGCTTCAATGACGATCTGAGGATGCAGGTTCTCCTTGCTGTCCAGTACCACCGTACCACTCATGCCCGTAGCTTCATCGACTTCTTTCTTCACCGAGACATTCTCGACAAAGTCATGGAAGCGAATCACACCAGGCTGCTCGGCCAGAATCGGTACACT
>SLBU01000007.1 GCA_007126175.1 Kiritimatiellia bacterium | reverse complement strand
TGGTGGACGATTCGGTGGTGCGTGGGACGACGGCGCGCCGGCGTGTGCAGCGCTTGCGTGAAGCGGGGGCCTCCGAGGTACACATGCGGGTGTCGTGCCCGCCGATCAAGCATCCTTGTTTCTATGGGATAGATTTTCCTACCAGCGACGAATTGATTGCCGGTAACATGGATGTGGATGAGATCTGTGAATATTTGGGTGCGGATAGCATCGGCTATCTCAGTCTGGAGGGGTTGTTCACGCCTTTTGCGGATGGCCAGGGTTTCTGTTCGGCCTGTTTTACGGGTCGTTATCCTACGGAGATCAGTGGTATATCGGGCGGCAAGCATGCTTTGGAAAACCGTAGCGAGCTCAGTTTGAATTTGTAGGCAGAGCTTGGTGGTGTTGATAGGCCGCGATGATTTCGTCCGCAATGTCTGCGATGGTGCGTCCATCGGTATGGATCTGGTATGGTATGGCCTGGTAGAGGGGTGTGCGTGCGGTCAGCAGGGCAGCAACTTTGGCACGTCGGTCCATTCCTTGTAGGAGGGGGCGGGTGGTGTCGTGTTGCACGCGCCGCAGAATTTCGTCGATACTGGCCTGTAGGCAAACGACGAGGCCCCCCTCTGAGAGGAGGCGGATGTTTTCGGGGTTGAGAACGATGCCGCCGCCTGTGGAAATGATGCTGCCGGAGGGGGTGGCAAGTTCGTCGGCGAGGGCATGCTCTATTTTACGAAAGGCTGGTTCGCCTTCCTCGGCGAAGATGCGTGTGATGGGTTTGCCGGCGCGTTGCTCGATCATGGTGTCCATATCGAGCAGGGGCATTGCGCATTGACGGGCGAGCTGGTTTGCAACGGATGTTTTGCCTGTTCCCATAAAACCGACCAGCACGATATTTTCTTGTTTCATGATTGATTCTCTTGGTGTGTGTAGGGTTCGATCAAGAATTCCGCCCCAGACGCCTAGCGCCTATGTTTCAAATTCTCGCGGATTTCGCATTCATAGGTTTCATGGAAAGGTGGGTTCCGTCTGGCAGGGTTATCTTCGTGTTGTGAGTTTGGTTGTGGTCGTTTTGCCGAGGGCGATATTGGCGGCTTCGTCGAACCGATGCACGAAGTGTGGTTTGATTCCCTTGCGGACATGGGGGGGCAACTCCTCGAAGTCTTTGCGATTTTCGGCGGGGAAGATGATGTCTTTGATGCGGGCCCGTTTGGCAGCGATGGTTTTTTCCTTAACGCCGCCGATCGGCATGACAAGCCCGGTAAGGGAGAGTTCGCCGGTCATGGCGAGTGTTTTTCGGATTGGTCGGTTGCATACGAGGGAGACCAGTGCGAGCGCCATGGTGATGCCTGCCGAAGGGCCGTCCTTGGGGGTGGCCCCAGCGGGCACATGCAAATGGAAAAAGGATTCTGCAAAGGTTTGGCGGAGCTTTTCGTCGTGATCGAGCCATCCTCGCACGAAGCTGTAGGCGATTTCGGAGGATTCAACCATCACTTTGCCGAGCTGGCCGGTTTGCTTGAAGCCTGGTTTTCCGGTGTGTATTTTGGCGGCTTCGATGTGGAGAGTATCTCCGCCGAGGCTTGTCCATGCGAGTCCGGTCACAATCCCTGGGTGGGGTATATCAAAGGCATTTTCATCATGAAAGATCGGTTGACCGAGGTAATGGGTGATGTTCGCGGCCTCAATTTTCTGGGGGGTGGGGTCGGGGATATCGGCAATTTCGCGTGTGACCTTGCGTAAGATTTTTTTGATTTGTTTTTCGAGTGCGCGCACGCCGGGTTCGCGGGCGTAGCCATCGATGATCTCGTGCAGGGCAGGTGCGGAGAAGTGAATGTGTCGTTTTTTGAGTCCGTGGGCTTCGCATTGTTTGGGGATCAGGTAGCGCTTGGCAATTTGCAGCTTTTCTTCCGTGATATATCCGGCGAGTTTGATGATTTCCATACGGTCGAGCAGTGCTTTTGGGATGGTATCGATCTGGTTGGCCGTGCAGAGGAAAAAGACGCTGGAGAGGTCAAAGCGAACGTCGAGGTAGTGGTCGAGGAATTGGGTGTTCTGTTCGGGGTCGAGTACTTCGAGCAATGCGGAGGCGGGGTCGCCATGGAAGCTGGCGCCGATTTTATCGATTTCGTCCAGCATGATAACGGGGTTATTGGTTTTGCAGGTTTTGATGGCTTGGAGGAATTTGCCGGGCATGGCACCGATGTAGGTGCGTCGGTGGCCCTTGATTTCGGCTTCATCGCGCATGCCGCCGAGGGAGAAGCGGTAGAATTCGCGGTTGATACTGCTGGCAATGGAGCGACCGATCGATGTTTTGCCAACGCCGGGTGGTCCCACAAAGCATATGATTGATCCGGAGATGGTGCCCTTGCGTTTTCCTACGGCCAGGAATTCGAGGATTCGTTCCTTGACGTCAGCGAGGCCGTAGTGGTCCGCGTTGAGGATTTTTTCGGCACGGGCGAGATCGATGCTGTCGTTGGAGGCAATCCCCCAGGGAAGCACCGTCAGCCATTCGAGGTAATTGCGGGTGACCGTGAATTCGGGGGAGGCAGGCTCCAGCAAACGGAATTTTTCCATTTCCTCGTCGATGCGGGTGCGCGCTTCTTCGGTCAATTGGAGTTCTGCGATGCGTTTTTCGAATCTTTCGATTTCGGTTTCCTTGCCTTCTTTCTCGATGCCGAGTTCTTTTTTGATGGCCTTGAGTTGTTCGCGCAGGAAGAAGTTGCGTTGGGCGCGGCTCATGTTGCCTTCGATTTCGCTGGTGATGCGTGCCTGCAGTTGTGTGATATCCAACTCGTGTTTGAGCAGAGCCAGTACTTTCTTGAGGCGTTCTCGGATGCGGAATGTTGCGAGGATCTCTTGCAATTGGGTCGGTTTTGCGGTGGTGAGTGCTGCAGCGAAATCGCACAGGCGCCCAGGGTCCTGTATGTTGGAGTGCTGCATAAAGATACTGAGTTCTTCCTTATATAGGGGATTGAGCTGGATTAATTCCTTGATGCTGCGCACAACGGAGAGGGAGTAGGCTTTCATGTCCTGATTTTCGGACATTTCGGGTTCGGAGACGTACTCGACCTTGGCCATGATGTAGGGTTCCATCTGGATGTAGCGGACAATTTCGCAGCGTTGGATGACGGTGAGCAGCACTTGGACTTCGCGTCCTGAATCGGATTTGGCCATGCGTATGATTTCGGCTACGGTTCCCACGTTGTAGAGCGGCGGCAGTGCCTTTTTTTTATCAGGCCCGGCTTCGCTGTCTTCTGTTTCGGGTTGGCGCAGGAAGAGGCCAACATAGCGGGATCCGCTCTCAGCCCGTTTAATCAGGGCTTGTGCAATGCCGGGGCTATCGATGATCATCGGCACAGTCATTTTCGGGAACACCGGCCTTTCCTGCAAAGGAATGACAGGCAGCGCTTCCGGCAGAAGGTCGCGTGCCAGGATGAGATTCGCGGTTTCCTCCTGTGGACCGATGTGCTCGACTGCGGGGTCCTGTGAAATTGCTTTCGAACGCTGTTTTTTTTCTCTTTTTCTAGCCATGGTATCTGCTGTTTCTCGTTCTGAAGCCGTTTTTGTGCCTTGTTTTTCGTTTTTGGCAATCCTTGCCAGATGTGTGCCTGCATCCATGATTTCAGGCCCAATCATGTAGACATTCACATGATTGGTCTTCACCTTACAACATTCTCGCCAAAAGGGTCAAAAAAAAGATTGCAAGACTCTTGACATGCGGTGGGGGAAAGTGTCATAAAGTGTCAAGAAGTGGTTTATCGTGGAGGTGCGTGGTGGAAGATGGCAATCTTAATCTATTAGAGAGTTTAGGTGGGATTGGCATGTTTGTTGGGGCGTATGTGCATTCGCTTGATCCCAAGAAACGGATCACGATTCCGGCAGTCTGGCGTGCACAGGTGGGGGATCCGAAGAGTTTATTTGTGCTGCCGGACTTTAATGAATGTTGCCTGAATGTTCTGCCGGCCTCTGAAATGGCACGTCGTTTGGAACGGCTACGTCGGCATTCGTTGGCAGATAAGCGTGCGATGGGGTTCATGCGGGCATTAGGGGCCAATTCCGATCTGGTGTCTTGGGACACGCAGGGGCGGGTGCGGATTAATGATAAATTATTGGGTTTTGCGCAGATCACGGATCAGGTGCAGTTGGTGGGAGCGATGGATAAGTTTCAATTATGGAATCCGGCGTTGCGTACGGAGAGCGATGTGGTGGATCAGCAGACGTTGTCGGAAATGGGTTCATACGTGGATGTTTAACCGGAGTGGGGCGCGATGCATCAGCCGGTCATGTTGGAGGCGGTAGTGGAACTGCTACAGGTGCAAAAAAGCGGTTGCTATGTGGATGGAACGCTCGGTTCGGGGGGGCATGCCGAGGCGGTGTTATCGCGTTTGGGGCCTGACGGCCGATTGCTGGGGATTGATCGGGATGCGGATGCCTTGGCGCGTTGTCGGCAGCGGCTAGCCCCTTTTGGGGAGCGGTTTGTCGCCCTGCATGGCAACTACCGGGATATTGCGCGTTTGGTACAGCAAGCGGGCTTTTCCTGCGTAGATGGGGTTTTGTTGGATTTCGGGGTTTCCTCGGAACAGTTGGATACCCCCGAACGGGGATTCAGTTTTCGGGCGGCGGGTCCGTTGGATATGCGCATGGATCAACGCGAGGCGCTGACGGCGGCTGAGATTGTGAATACCTGGTCGGAATCGTGTCTGGCCGACATATTTTTTCGGTATGGGGAGGAGCCGGGAGCCCGGCGTGCTGCGCGTGCGATTCTCAATCGGCGTGCGTCCGGTCCGATTGAGGATACGCAGGATCTGGCGTCGGTATTGGAAGGGGCCTTGGGGCGTCGGCACGGTACGGCGGGGGGGCGTCGGCATCCCGCGACACGTTGCTTTCAGGCCCTGCGAATGGTTGTGAACGATGAGTTGAGTGGCATTGATGAGGGGTTGAGCGGGGCGCTGGATGTCTTGCGACCCGGTGGGCGTATGGCTGTGATCAGTTTCCACAGTTTGGAGGACCGCAAGGTGAAGCAATTTTTGCGTTTGCATGGTGGTCGGGACGTTGCGCTGCCGGAGGGTGGCAGTCGTTGGGAGGGCGCCTTGCCTCGGGTACGGTTACTCCCGCGCAAGGCGGTGCAGGCAACGGCGGCAGAATGTGCCGGGAATCCGCGGAGTCGCTCGGCGCGGTTGCGTGGCGCCGAACGCATATAGAAAATTTGATGGGATATGACAAAGGGGGTACGAATGAGAGCAAAAAACAGGCGGAATCGGCGTAAACGGGTTCATGGGTATGCCCACCGGGTACCGGTTGCGGTTTTTGTGGTTATCGCGATGATGATGTTGATCGGTACGCTTTGGGTCAAGGCGAGCTGCGATGCGATTGGTATGGAGATTCACCGGTTGGAGCAGGTGTCCGAGGAATTGCGTGAGCGGTTGCTGACCGAGGAGATGAAGTGGAATCGTTTGCGTTCGGTGGACCGGATTCGTCGCAGTCTGGCCAGTAGCGGGATTCGCATGGATTGGCCGGGTCGAGACCAGGTGGTCGTGTTGTCGGACGTGCGGTCCTGGCAGCTTGCGGACGAGAATTCGACTTTCGGGGATGATGGAGATCGTTATGCCGGCGTAGGTAGGATGGGCGGGTATGAATGATCGTGGCATGCTCTTTCGATTCTGCGTGATGGGGCTGATGATGCTGTCGGCGACCACCGTGCTTGGGGTTCGTTTGGCATTGCTCCATTTGGGGCCGCCTGAGGGGCGGCTTGCGCAGATCGAACGTATGCACCGGTTCCAACAGGATTTGCTGGGGCGACGTGGCACGATTCAGGATGGGTCTGGCGCGGCATCGCTTCTGGCGTTGGATATGGCCGCTGACCATGTGTGTGCAGATCCGCATGTCATCCTGCAGGCCGATACGTTAATTCCGACGGCTTCCCGTTTGGCGGAACTGCTGGATCTGGATGTGGATGCTGTGGCCGTGAAGCTGCATCAACCTGGTCGCCGCTATACCCGTGTGCGAATGTTTGTGCCGCGGGAGCTTTCTCGCGCAGTGGTTGATGAGCAGCTTACCGGGGTTTTTATGCGTCCAGCGCATTTGCGGTACTATCCGCATGGACAATTGGCCTGCCATGTGCTGGGGTTTGTGAATCATGAGGGTGTCGGGAGTGCAGGGGTTGAGCAACGCTATGACCGGTATCTGCGTGGCCGTCCCGGCGTGATCCAGGGGCGCGTAGATGCGTTGCGGCGCGAAATCTATACGGAACGGATTGTTGCGGACCCCGGAGAGCCTGGGCACACGATTGAATTAACCATTGATCAGCATGTGCAGCTCGTGGTGGAGCGCGAGCTGGATGCGTTGATGGAATCCTCCCAGGCGAAAGCGGTGTGGGCGATTGTCCAGCATGTGCGTACAGGCGAAATTCTGGCGATGGCCTCGCGGCCGGCCTACGACTTGAACGCGTTCACCCAGTCGTCGGACGATGATCGGTTGAACCGGGCAATCGGCGTGAATTTTGAGCCGGGTTCGACGTTGAAGGCGGCGGCTTTTGCGGCGGCGTTGAACGAGGGGATTGTTACGCCGGAGACGGTATTCGACTGCGAGCGTGGGTCGTGGTTCTACAAGGGGCGCGCGCTGCGGGATGTGTCGGCCCAGGGGTATCTGACGGTTGCGGATGGTATCCAGAAGTCGAGCAATATCCTGACGGCGAAGATGTCGTTGATGTTGGGGAATGAGCGGTTGTATGCGTATTTGCGGGCCTTTGGGTTGGGGGCCCCCCTTGGGATAGATTTACCGGGGGAGGAAGCGGGGATCTTTCATTCCCCTGATCGTTGGTACGGAATCAGTCCGACACGCATACCGATCGGGCAGGGGATTGCCACGACGGCGCTGCAAGTGCTGTCGATTTACAGCACGATTGCAAACGATGGGTACCGTATGCGACCGTATGTTGTCCGGCGCATCCGGACCGCCGATGGCGAAATTCTGGTTGAGAATCAACCTTCGGTGGTGGCGCGGGTGATTCGTCCTGACACGGCGGCGACGATGCGCGCCTTGCTGCAGCGTGTAACGGAGACGGGCGGCACGGGGTTACGCGCGCGGATCGAGGGTGTTGAGGTTGCCGGCAAGACGGGAACAGCGCAGAAACCAGCGTTAGGGGGGTACTCCAGTACCGATTATATTGCTTCCTTTGCAGGTTTTTTCCCTGCGGACGATCCCGTGGTTTCGATCATTATTGTTGCCGATGAGCCGCGTCCGGTTACAGGGGGGGGGCGCGTTGCGGCACCGGCTTTTGCCGCGATGGGGCAGGAGATTAGTCGTTATATGGGGTTACATCATGGTGACAGCGCCTCGCAGTTGCATTATGCGCGTGTAACACCGTAATACGTTTCGATCTACAGGGGGGCGATATGACCATAGCCGAGATACAAAAACTACTGGATGCTAGCGTTTCGGGGCGAGGCAACGTACGCGCCGAGATTGCGGGAGTCAGTATGCATTCGCGGGAGATACGCCCTGGGTGGGTCTTTGTTGCGGTTGCGGGGACGCATCAGGACGGTGTGGCATTCATCGATGATGCGATCCGGCGTGGTGCCGTTGCGATCGTGGCCACGTGCGCGGTTCCCGTTCCACAAGGTGTGAGCCTGCTGGTGGTGCCGGACTGCCGTTTGGCGGCGGCGCAGTTGGCGCATTGCTTCTTCGGTGCCCCTTCGACATCCCTGCGGGTCGTTGGTATTACGGGTACGAATGGCAAGACGACAACCGCCACGTTGCTAAAGACGGTCCTGCAAGCCCATGGGGAACCGACAGGCTTGATCGGAACGATTGCCTATGAGATTGGGGATCGGAGCATCGCGGCCACGCGCACGACCCCGGATGCTGTCACGTTGCAACATTTGCTGCAGGGGATGGTCAAGTCGGGATGCCGTGCGGCGGTCTTGGAGGTGTCTTCTCATGCTCTCGTGCAGAAGCGCACGGCCTGTATCGATTTTGCCGCTGCTGCTTTCACGAACTTGACACGCGACCATCTTGACTATCATCTGACGATGGAGTCCTATTACGAGGCTAAGGCGACGCTGTTTCGTGAACTGCGGGCCGGGCGGGTCGGGGTTATTGATGCCGATGATCCTTGGGGGGCTCGTCTGGGTGCCGAGCCGCTGGCGTGCGATATCCTGCGAACCGGACTGCATGCGGGGGTGGATGTGTCGGCCGAAATTCTTTCGAGCAATCTGGATCGGACACAGTTTGTGGTGCACTCGCCTTGGGGGCGGCACCCTGTTACGTTGCAATTACCAGGTGCACACAATGTTCGCAATGCGCTGACTTGTTTTGCGGTGGCTTGTGCGCTGGGAGTACCGGCAGATGCGGTTTCCGCTGCGCTTGGGGGTGTACGCACGGTTCGGGGGCGGCTGCAGCGGGTTGCTTCGATGGCCCCATTTCGGGTGTTTGTGGATTATGCCCATACCGACGACGCGCTGCGCTGTGTGTTGCAAGAGCTACGCCAGCACACATCTGGCCGTTTGCTGGTAGTATTCGGTTGTGGGGGCGATCGCGACACGGAGAAACGTGCCCTTATGGGGCGTGCTGTGCATGAGAATGCGGATATGGCTTATGTTACGAGTGACAATCCGCGCCATGAGTCTCCGGAGGCGATTATTGCGGCGGTTTTGGCGGCATTTCCCGCGGATGCTGCGGTACAAACAGAATTGGATCGGCGCACGGCGATTCAGATGGCGCTATCGGAGGCACGCGCGGGCGACACGGTTTGCATTGCTGGTAAGGGGCACGAAACCTATCAGGAGGTAGAAGGGCGCATGTTGCCTTTTGATGATGTGGCTGTGACCCAGGAAATTCTCGGTACGCTGGGGTATGCTGCGATATGACAAGAGAGAATCTGCAATTTGATCCGCACTGGCTGGCCTGCGCTGCCGAAGGGCAATGGCACGGTATGCCTGAGAGGCCGATCCAGCGAATGTGTCATGACACGCGGGATCTGCGGGCAGGCGATTTGTATGTGGCGTTGCGCGGGAGCAGGGTAGATGGTCATAGTCTATTGGAGGAAGCGTTTCGGGCAGGCGCGGTTGCCGCACTGGTTGATCAGGCCTACATGGCCAGTCGTTCGGCCCCGTCGCCCTCTCCGGAGCCCTTGCTCGTGGTGCAGGAGGTGCTGCCTGCGTTGGCGCACATGGCGTCGATGCACCGGCATCGCGCTGGTGCTTGGATTACGGGCATTACGGGGTCCATGGGCAAGACGACCGTCAAGGATATGACGAGTCTGCTATTGC
>SLBU01000095.1 GCA_007126175.1 Kiritimatiellia bacterium | reverse complement strand
GGCTGGCAACCCGACCACATACAACATTACAGCGAAGCATCCTGCCCACTGGGCGCGCTTGGCGCAATGCCCGCAGGTGGCCTCATGCAAAAACTCTTTGGCAATGGTTGCACGAGGCCACTATCGTAAGACGGGAAGGCGCAACAGGAGAGCGATCCGAAAGTCAGAATATCGGCTACAGAAACATAGATAATGAGAAAAATCGTAATCGGGTCTCGTGGAATGGCGTTGATTACACACCATGGATGAAAAATACAGGCATCCTCGGCTTTCGAGCTCAGGATGCGTTTTTGTTTGGGTAGAATCGATGACAAGAAACGACGCAGAAACGCAACAGCTACCAGCCCGGATCCTCGTATTCACCGGTGATGGCAAAGGCAAGACCACCGCCGCCATGGGTATGGCGCTGCGTGCGGCCGGCCACAATATGCCTACGCGCATCATCCAGTTTCTCAAGGCCGACGACTCCACAGGCGAACTCACCGCCTTCAAAGCTTTCCCGCACGTACACATGCAACAAGTCGGCAAGGGGTTTGTTCCTAAACCGGATCACCTGCAGTATCCCTGCCATCGCACGGCTGCACAAGACGGTTTGAAAATAGCAATCGAAGCCCTGCAAAGCGGACAGTACGAGTTGGTCCTGCTCGACGAGATTTGTACCGCCATCGAGCGTGGCCTGCTAACAGCATCTGAGGTTGCGGATGCAGCTCGTCTGGCCCGCCCCGGTAGCGTACTTGTGATGACCGGTCGCGGTGCCCCACCAGCACTCATCGCACTGGCCGATACCGTCACCAGCATGGAATGCATCAAGCACGGCATGGAAAAGGGTCACAAGGCACAGCAGGGTGTGGAGTTCTAATTTACTCCGAGCGCGTCGGGTATTTGCTTTCAGAAGTCATAACAAACCTCAATCGCGTTCGAGCGCTTCGAGCACATCGACAGGAACCGATATAAACTCGCCTCGAATGAATATCTGGTGAAAATGTTCATGGGCAACCGCCCGCTGCATGAACATCGTGAGAACACAACACAACAAAAGAGTCCTGTTTTCGATGATACCTCCATTTCTTTCCCAACCATGTTGCTCTGACCTCATTGACCGTATTGACAAATGCGGGAAAGGCCTTCGGCTTAGCTGCGCCTGCGCAGCAGGCCACCGCCCCGTCAATACGGTCAATCGGGTCAATACGGTCATTTCTCCCCCATGGGCCGCGTGCCCTTACAGTCTGGAAATGCGAGGCAACCCCAAAATTCACCTCTGGCGGATCTGCGGCGGCGCATGGCCTTGCCGCATTGCGGACACTCGGGCGCTTCGTCGTTTTTCTGCGTTTCGCGCGCTTCAATGCGCTTGGTCATGAGCCGTTCGCTGAAGCCCCCCGTTTCCTCAAATTTCTTACCCTGTGCCTCGGTCTGGCTCTTGAGCATCTTCAGGGCGCGGCCAATCATGATGAGCATGGCATTCGCCACCACGCTCATATCGTCGGAATCCAGCCAGCGCGCATATTTTTCGCGCTGCTTCAGCGCATGCTTGGCCGACTCATGCACCAAATCGTCCCGAAAAGGTGCATCATCCAACGAGATGGCATTCACCGCTTTGGCTTCTGGCGAATGAATAGACCACGGGAGCTGGCCGCGGTCGAGAATGATAATCTCATAATCGCCGCGCAGCTCACTGAGGCTGGCGCGCGCCACATCGGTCAGCTTCATCTCGGTGTCCTTGGATGTCGCGGAGCGCTCGGAGCCCTCGATGATATTCTGGCGGCCACTACGGGCAGCCTGCGTCATCTGGTCGTATTGCCGTCCCTTGGGGTCATAGAACTTCGTGTCCGCCTCGCGGTGGTCGAACGTCAGGAAGCAACGACAGAAACGGAGCGTCTCAAGCTGCACGATCGTGGAAAGCGTAAAAGAATGCAGCTTGCGAAAGCCCCCGTGTTTATCGAACAATTCAGACATCGCACGCTCCTTTCATCGTTTTCTTTGACCTCATTGACCGGATTGACCTTATTGACAGTTTTGCGCAACCACCATCGGTATTTCTCATTCCATTGTCAATACGGTCAATACGGTCCTTGCAAAAATGGGTTCGTATTGCGGCGGTTTGTGATATACACAGACCTTGAATCTTTTTGTAACCCAGAGCGTCGAGGTTGTATATGGTAGTGACCATTTTATTTTTGCTGGTGATGTGTCTGGTTCTGCTGGCAACGATCTGGTGGCGTCTGCTGCGAGACCAGCCCGATCGGGAGCGGTTCATGCAACTGGCAGCGGCCGAGCAGGAATGGAAGCAGGCACAGATCACCCTTTCCGAAAAAAGCCAACAACTGGATGCCTTACGAATAGAAAAGGCACAATTGGAACGCGATCTCGAACACGAGAAGCAGCAGGGTCATGAGAAGCTTCAATTGCTGCAGCAGGCCGAGGCGCGCCTAAAAACGGAGTTCGAGAATCTCGCCAATCGCATTTTCGAATCGCGGGAGCAGGCGGGTGCCGAGCTACAGCGCAGTCGTATCACGTCAGTATTGGAACCTTTCAAACAGCAGTTGGATGCATTCCGAAAACGTGTGGAGGATGTACACCGCAGTGAGACGGAGCAAGCGGGGCGCCTGATCGAGCAGGTACGGCAGTTGCAGAGCCTGAGCACCAAGGTGAGTGAGGATGCAAACCAATTGGCCCTGGCGATCAAGGGCGATGCCAAGAAACAGGGCGATTGGGGCGAGGTGATTGTGGAACGCATGCTGGAAGTTTCAGGACTTTCGTTGGATCGCGAATATAGCCGGCAGGTATCGGGGCGTACGGAAGAGGGTACGCTGCAACGCCCGGATTTTGTGCTGCATCTGCCTGGCGACAAGGCCGTGATTCTGGATGCGAAGGTATCGCTGACAGCCTATGAGCGCTTTTGCCGGGCGGAATCGGATACAGATCGCGCACAAGCGCTCAAGGAGCATATAGCATCCGTACGCAAGCATTTCACTGAACTCAAGGAACGCCGCTATGATGCCATGCTCGGCAACCGGACGCTGGATTTTGTGATCATGTGCATCCCGATTGAACCTGCCTATCAAGCTGCGTTGCAGGCAGACCCGGAGCTGCTCTATTTGCAGGCCCAGGCACCGGTGGTGATTACCGGACCTTCGACTCTGATGATTACCCTGAAACTGATTGCCCAGATCTGGCGGAGAGAGAACGAAAACCGCAATGCCGAAAAAATTGCAGAGCGCGCGGGGCGCATGCACGATCAGATCGTCCTGATCTATGAGGCTGTGGCCGATGCCCAGAAGAAGCTTGGGGGAACATCGCAGGCGCTCGATACGGCCATGAAGCGTTTGAAGGATGGCAAAGGCAATCTCTTCGGGCAGGCCGATAAGATCCGCATTCTCGGTGCCAAGGTCAGCAAATCGTTACCCGCCGAATTCGAAGAAGAAGAAGACACGCTCGCGTAATGCCCGCAATGCCTAACTTCCTGGGTGAAGTTCAGACAACCTGGCCGCGGCCCCGAGGGTTCCCCTACCGAGTACCCCTAGGAGGATCCCATATGGCAGCACGATATAGGCATCGCCCATATTGTATTCGACAAAACCATTGAGGATCAGACCAAACAGCATCAGGGTATAGGTCAGCGCCAGGATGCGTCCAAGCGGATCGCCAGCATGCCAAGCGGCAGTGCTCCCCTTCCAGAGCGCGGTACCCATCCAGAGAACATAGAGCAGGAATGCGACCCAGCCAACGGTTACCGGGATTTCGACAAGATTCGAGTGCAGATGATTACGACGCTCTTCCACACGTACCCCTTGGGCCCGCGCCGTCTCCTGCATCACCTCGGGCGTTACCCCACGAAACCCGACGCCGTAAGGATGCTCGCGTAATAACGCGGGGGCAATCTTGGTCCACATGACAAGCCTGCCGCCATGCTTGATGTCCAGCTCGTTGCGCAAATGGCTCATGCGGGCACGTACAAATGGATGAAAGGCACCGGCAAGCACAACCAGCAGCAACAGCAGCAGAATGCGTTTCTTGCCTGTCAAAACGCCAAATAGCACCAAGATAACGGTCACTGCGACCCATGAACCACGCTTGAAATTTACCAACATTGCCAAGGTTAAAAGCACAAACTGACTGCTTTTTATGGCTAAAACTTTCCAACCACCTCGTTTTATTATTTCCATGAGCAGCAATCCGAAGACACCAATCATAGCAAGCAGGAGAACTTGTCCATGCGTCATCGATCCACGATGGATAATCTCATGCATAAAAGCATTTTCGGTCTGCCGCCACGCGCCCGGTAGACGCAACAGGAGAATATCGAGACTTCGGACAATACTTCCGTTCACATAGGCTACCAGCAGCATACTGGCCCGGTGGCGATCCGTAATGAGGGTAGCTGCGGCAGGAATACCAGCGAACCAGAGCAGTTTACTGATATCCCCTACACTCCGTTGTGGATCGATTCCTTGCAGGGATACCAACAGGCTCACCAAGACAAATGCGAGCCACAACCACCCTACCCGCGTACAATAGATCGGCTCCCCATGCCGTATCCGGGCATAGAGCAGAAAACCAAGTGAGAGTGCCAGAAACAATCTGCCAGCAGGCAACGAAAACGGGGCCAAGAAGGCGGCTGTCAGTAGCAGCCTATAGGCCCAGATACGTGCAGCAGCCATCCACCATTGCTTGTACTTCATGAGTCGTAAGAGTACGCACGATCCTACTGGCGTGCAATCAATGTTTCAGCAATTTGCACCGCATTCAAGGCTGCGCCCTTACGGATATTATCGCCACAGACAAACAGGGACAAACCGTTATCCACACTGGCATCTTCACGAATACGCCCCACTAGGCAGGTATCCGTGCCACTTGCATCGCGCGGCATCGGATACTGACCGGCCGCAAGATCGTCCACGACACGAACCCCCGGTGCTTTCGCCAGTATGGCACGTGCCTCATCCGCCGATAGCGGTTTTTCCAATTCCAGGTTCAGTACTTCAGCGTGCCCATTGAAAACGGCAACACGCACGCAAGTAGCACTCACACGTATGGCATCATTCCCCAAAATTTTACGGGTTTCAAAGAGCATCTTGGCTTCCTCGGTCGTATAGCCGGGCAGCTCCGGCTTGGGGCCACCAATTTGCGGGAGCAAATTCAGCAGAATAGGATACGGATACACACTGGGGGGCGGGGCACTATCGCTACCATAAGACTCGAGCTGCTGCTCCAGTTCCCTGACCGCCGCTGCACCGGAACCGGATACAGCTTGGTAGGTGGCTGCTACCATCCGCCGGAGACCGGCGGCGCGATGCAAGGGGCCCACGGCCATCAACGCGATAATCGTGCTGCAATTCGGATTCGCGATGAGACCTTGATGGTTTTCCAGCGCTTCCGGATTGATTTCGGGAATCACCAAGGGCACGCGCGGATCCATGCGAAAATCATCCCCATTATCGATGACGGTCACGCCACGTTTGACGGCTTCCCAGCCAAACAATTGCGACGCGCCCTTCTCCCCTTCCGTACCGGCAAAAAAGGCAAAATCGAGCCCTTCAAAAGCGGCGGATGTCGTCTCGACTACCTCGACGTTTTCCCCAGCAATCTCCTCGCGTCGCGCACTGCGCGCCATGAAACGAATTTCGGAACAAGGGAAATTACGTTGCCGCAAAACCCGCAACATTTCCGAACCGACTGCACCGGTTCCCACGATTCCAATGTTATAGCGTTTTGCCATACGTACCTAACCTAGATGGTTGCCCGACTAGGACTCGAACCTAGACTGACTGATTCAGAGTCAGTAGTGCTACCATTACACCATCGGGCAGACAAAGGGTTGGTGTTGTAACGCCTGAATGCAAATTAGTCAACTCTCATTGGCATCAGTACATACAGGAACGGGATATCGCACTTCACGACCGCCGGGCTGAGGCTGTCGGTAAGTTCAATTGCAATTTCATCATTCGAGAGGTTCTTGAGCGGATCCATCATGTAATCCGGATTGAAAGCCACAGTAATTTCCGCCCCGGTATATTTGACCGGGATCGTTTCGCGCGATTCACCGATATCAGGGGTATTCGTGGAAACCACGAGATTGTTGTCGGCAAAGGTCAGTTTTGTGGCACTGGCCTTGTCGGCCACCACCAGGGCTGCGCGCCGCAGCGCCGTCAACAGTGCTTCGCGTTCAATCGTGACGCGCTCCTCGCATTGTGCCGGAATCACCTGGCGAAAGTTCGGGTAGGTTCCCTCGATTAATTTCGATGCCATGACGGTTTCGCCCAAGTCGAAGACCACTTGGTTCTTGCGGGGATAGATGCGCACGGATCCATTTTCTGTGAGGATGTGCAACAATTCGGTCACGGCCTTGCTAGGCAGGATCATGTCCACATCCTCAGAGAATTCCACTTCGTTTTCCACCAACGCGAGGCGGCGCCCATCCGTTGCCACTGTGGTCAGTTTGCCATCGGCAAAACTCATGAGTACGCCATTCAACACAAAACGGGTTTCAT
Source organism: Kiritimatiellia bacterium (assembly GCA_007126175.1). GTDB lineage: Bacteria > Verrucomicrobiota > Kiritimatiellia > UBA8416 > UBA8416 > T3Sed10-140. The sequence goes on along the minus strand of SLBU01000095.1, from coordinate 2,776 downwards.
CCGTCGAGGCCGCGTAAGCCGTCTTCCTGAGCATTTCGCGAAATACCCGCTGCTCCACTTCATACGAAATATCGCCCTCAGCTTCCGGGAGCTGCGGATAGTCATCGGCGGCCAGCCCTACCAGTTTAAATCGCGATTGGCCGCATGTGACAATGCTCTGGTCCTTGTCATCGGTTTCAATATTGACCATTTCACCTGGCAATTCGCGTACAATGCTCGCAAGGCGTTTCACCGGCAGCGTGGTGCTACCTTCGGTTTCAACACGCCCTACGATGCGGCAGCGCACGCTAACATCCAGATCCGTCGTTGAAAGCGTAACCCGGTCCTCCGAGGCAACAATCAGTACATTCGAAAGGATCGGTAATGTGTTGCGACCACCTACCACATTTTGCACAGCTTGCAACCCACTAGCCAAAACAGACTTTTCCACGCTAATTTTCATCGTTCTTTTCCTCCTGATGTCGCCTGCTGCTACAATTGATTTACAGCAAGAGAGGTATAGTATGTAACGTAATTATTTAATCTATTCAACATAATATAGCCTGTTGATTTGTTTATAACTTCAGTATACCCCTATTTTCACAGGGGCGATCTGTGCTGCGAACCTGTTCACGAAGCTGGCAATCGATTGATGGCCGATTGAGCAAAACCGTCACCCTGATGATAACTCCGATGTTATCATCAGGTTATTGTTCAGAAATCAACAAGATATCAAAGAGCAAAAATCCGGAACAACCATGGATGCAGCCGTACTGCGGGGATAGGGAAATCCTGTTGTTGGGATCTGAAGAAAAGGTGTGTCGGGTGCATTAGCTGACGGGTTCCAGGGCATGGATCGATTTGCCCAGTTTGGTGGAGATATCCTGCACTTGCCGGCGTAGGTCGGAATCGACATCCATACGGTTCTGCACAGCACGGCAGGCGTGTATGACCGTGCCATGGGTCTTATTGAATGCCGTGGCGATATCCGGAAGCGAGGAGGGTGTCAACGAGCGACAGAGATACATGGCAACCTGCCGCGGGACTGCAATGGAGCGCGGCCGCGCGATACTACTCATGTCGGCTAAGCGGATATCATAATGTGCAGCAACGGCTTTTTGGATGGCCGACAGACTGATTTCGGCGTGTTGCTCTTCCTCAATCGTGTCACGCAAGAGTCGCTTGAGGGCATCGAGTGTGAGGGGTTGCTGCGTCAAGGACATAAAGGATACCGCGCGCACCAAGGCACCTTCCAGACGCCGCACATTGGAACGGACATTCTCAGCAATGAAGGTCAGGACGCTTTCATCCACCGACAATGACATTTCGCGCTGCTTGAAGCGCAAGATCGCCATACGGGTCTCGAAATCGGGGCGTTCCAATTCCGTGACCAAACCCCACTCGAAGCGCGAAACCAAGCGTTGTTCGAGACCATTAATTTCACTGGCCGGCCGATCCGAGGTCATGATGATCTGCTTGTGGGCATCGAACAGGCTATTGAACGTGTGGAAAAATTCTTCCTGGATGCGTTCCTTGCCTGAAAGGAAATGGATATCGTCGATTAAAAGCAAATCAACCGTACGGTAGCGTTTACGAAATTCCGTGATGCTGCGTTTTTGCAGGGCATCAATATATTCATTCAAGAGGGTTTCACAGGTAATGTAGCAGATGTGCCGGGCCCGGTTCTTTTCGACGACGGCATGGCCAATGGCTTGCATCAAATGGGTCTTGCCCAACCCCGTGCCACCATAGATGAAAAGCGGGTTGTAGGCCTTGGCAGGTGCCTCACTGACAGCAAGGGCGGCCGCATGCGCAAAACTGTTGGCTGGACCAACCACGAAGGAACTCATGGTATACTTCGGATTGAGCTGCAAGCGCGTATCCGGTCGGCGGGGCATGAGGCGTTCGCGCAGCGTGCGCGATGGCTCCGGTGTGGATTGCGCTTGTGCGGCGGCATGGGTAAACAAATCCATGGGGCTTACATTGAAGGCAATTTTCCAATCCTGTCCGGATACGGCCCGCAGGGCATCACAGATTAACGGTAGATAGTGCTCTTCGAGCCAGGATTGGTAGAAGTCATTATCGACCCCGAGATGCAAGGTATCGCCTTCGATCCGGTCAGGCGAAATGACGGCAATCCAACGCGAATAGACATCGGCATGTAAGGCGTCCTGCAAGTGTTTGCAGGCCTGTGTCCATATAGCATTGGCGTTTAGCGTATCCACAAAAATCTAGCCCCATAAGCTGATGTTGAACGACGGGTGTGTCGTGTTTCAAACGCGGCCATAGTCATCCGAAGCGCATCCCGAAACAAGAAAAAAAGCTTAAACATATTGACAGGTTATTAACAGGTGATGCTAACTGATTCCTAATGCGGTACTTGCAAAAATTTAAATCCGCCCGGCGCGGCAAAATATAATCACGATATGGGTTGTGGCATGCCTGTGCAGGCCAGGAAGGGAAACGATATGGCAGAAAAATCAGTAAGAAGTGCCTTGGTATTGGCAGGTGCACCGGAGCAACATGTTGACTTGTTATATGCAACGGGTTTCATGGCACCGGATCCGGTCGTGTATGTGCAGGTGGGAAGATGGCGCGGTATGATGGTATCGGCCTTGGAATATGGACGGGCTGTCGCCACCTGTGCGGGACGTGGCATGCAGATTGTCACGCCCCAACAAGCTGGCCTCGAGGGCGCTGCGCGCGGTAATCTGGCACGGTGGATCTGCGCCTTGCTCGAACCCCATGCGGTGCGCTGCATTCGTGTCCCGGCGCTCTTTCCCAGCGGCCTTTTACG
>SLBU01000077.1 GCA_007126175.1 Kiritimatiellia bacterium | reverse complement strand
TAACGGGCGGTCAATCGCAAATTTGTCGTTGTTCTCACACAACGACCCCGTCACATCGTAGAGATGATCACATGGCAAGTCCTCTTTGCCCGGCACCGTGATATGGTGATACGCGCCATACATCCCCGGCCGCATTAAATGCGCCATACACGCATCCAAACCCGCATAATGCTTATACGTATGCTTAAGATGCCGTACCCGCGAAACCAAATAGCCGTAAGGCCCCGTTACCATGCGCCCACACTCCAGCGCAAGAACCAAGGGATCCAAACCATTGGCAGCAATATAGTCCGTATACATCTTTTCAATCCCACGCCCTACCAGAGCAAGATCAACCGCATCCTCTTCAGGACGATACGGAATACCTATCCCTCCGCCCAAATTGATGAACGAAATCCGCACACCAACCTCCCGGTGGATCTCCACGGCCAGCTCAAACAACATCCGGGCCGTCTCAATAAAATAGTCCGCTTGCAACTCATTCGATGCCACCATCGTATGCAGCCCGAACCGTTTCACGCCCTTATCACGCGCCACCCGATAGCCCGCAATAATTTGTTCACGTGTAAACCCATACTTCGCCTCTTCAGGATGCCCGATAATCGCATTCCCCTCGCGCAGCGCACCAGGATTATAACGAAAACAAATCTGCTCCGGCAGCCCACCTAATGCCTGCTCCACATAGGAAATATGTGTGATGTCATCGAGATTCAATATCGCGCCCAACGCATGTGCCTGCTGATATTCGTACGCCGGCGTGTCATTCGATGTAAAAATAATATCATCCCCACGCAAACCAATGGATTCAGACAAACGCAATTCGGCACCACTACTACAGTCGGCCCCAAACCCCTCGGCCGCCAACAGCTTCATGATATAGGGATTCGGTGTCGCCTTTACCGCAAAATATTCGCGGAAGCCCGCATTCCACGAAAACGCCGACAGTAAAGCCCGGGCATTCTGGCGAATCGCTTTTTCGTCATATACATAAAAGGGTGTCGGATACATCTCCCCAAGTTGCACCAACTGCTCTTTTGGTAACGGACAACGCTTCTCACTCATATATACACTTCTTTCTTACCAGTACTATATCCGCCCACAGGGATTAACCGGGCGGGATCGCCTGCAATCTTCACCCCACTATCATCTCGCCTAGAACGAAACCACTCCAGACTCACGCAAACTGCAAAAGTTAACATGCATCGTCTGCCCATGTCCCAGAATTACATGATCGAGTACTTTTATATCAATCACCTTGCCTGCATCAATCAATTGTTGGGTGATTCGGATATCTTCCGCCGACGGGGCCGGATCACCGCTAGGGTGATTGTGCACAAGCACAATCGCCCCGGCTGCATTCCGAATGGCTTCACGAAACACCTCACGCGGATGTACCAGACTCGCATCCAGAATACCCGAGGTCACATCCAGGGGCTCACATTTGAGTTTATTCTTCCGATCCAGTACCAAAACCCAGAAGATTTCCTTTTCAAGGGCCGCCGCGCGCGCCCCCAGCAACGCGAACACGTCCTCCGGGCGTTGAATCCGTGGCCGGTCCACTTGCTCCTCTGCCCGGATATGCTGCGCCAGCATCAACGCCGCCTTCAGGATTTGCGCCTTGGTCGGGCCCACACCGCGCATCGAGCACAACTCGGAAACCGATACCGACGAAAGGTTTCGCAGCGATCCATACTTGCGCAGTAACGCCCGGGCAAGCTCCACGGCATTGACCCCCGGAATCCCCGTACGCAGTAGCAATGCCAGCAAAATATCTGGCGGCGCATTCTCAATCCCGAAACGTTCCACATATTCACGCGGACGGCTCGCAATCTCCAAATCCCGGATACGTCGACTCGTTCCATCCGGAACATACCCTGGTTCAGCGAGGCGGGCTTTATTGCAATTTGAGTTGTATGCTTCCATGTTTCCTCCACACCCCTTCCACCTTTGCCGCAAGATCCTCTATACCATACGTCGCACCAGGCCACAACCAATCCACATTTGCCTGGTGGCGAAACCAAGTACCTTGTCGCTTGGCAAGGCGGTTTGTACGCACAATCGTGCGCGCCTGCGCCGCTTCCGCACTGCTCGCCCCCGATAGAACCTCCATTGCCTCCCGATACCCAATCGCCTGGCGCGCCGTATCCGACAACCGCGGATACTGCCGCAGCAGAGCCTCGGTTTCCTCCAGCAGTCCCGCACGGTACATCTGTGCAACGCGATCAACAATGCGCTGTCGCAATACGGCACGATCCGGTAAAAGACCCGCAATCGGAACCAGATTCCCGCCTTTCCGCCATGAACGTACCCCCTTTCCGCTCCCCTCTGCACACGCTTGTTCAATCGCCCGGATCAGACGTCGGGGATTGTTGGGATCCGCCAACGCCGTCAGACCGGATGCGTCCTTCTCCTGCAAGACAGCCTGCAACCCGGCAACGCCCTCCTCTGCCCAAACGGCTTCCCACTGGGCACGCGTTGCGGGCGCAGCCCGTTGCGAGTCCAGCCCTTCAAGCAACGCCTTCACATACAGGCCGCTCCCCCCAATCACCAGCACCGGCATACCCGCAGGCAACCGTTCCAGTTGCGTGCGAACCAGCCGCAAGTATTGCCAGAGATCAAAGCCGCGATCCGGTGCCACCAGATCGATACCAAGGTACGGGACGCTACCTCGCGAAGCGACCGACGGTTTGGCCGTTCCAATATCCATACCCTGGTATACCAGCATGGAATCTGCCGAGAGAATGGCGGCATCCAAACGCTCCGCCAGAAGCTGGCCCACACCAGATTTTCCTGAGGCAGTCGGACCTACCAGCACAAATGCTTCGCGAACCAGCACACTGCCCCCTCACCGCTGTTGTGCCAAATAGTCTGCCCGCGCAATCAGAAACTGCGCGAGCATGAGCAATCCAACCCCGATACAAATAGCACTGTCTGCCACGTTGAAGGCAGGAAAATGCCAACCGCGCCAGTGAAAATCCAGAAAATCCACAACATACTGCAAACGTATGCGGTCAATCAAATTGCCGGTGATACCGCCAATGAGAAGCCCCATTGCAATACGGTCAATCAGAACCTCTCGAAAAAATGCGCGCCGCCAGATGGCCATGCCGCATAGCACAAAAACCGAAAGCAGGGCCAACCAGTAATGCCGGTCCGCGAATAGACCCCAAGCCGCCCCGGTATTCTGTATGTACCGTAAATCGAAAAATCCTTCGATCAGAACGACATTCTCATACAGATCAAAATGCTGCCGGACCAGGGATTTTGTCCATTGGTCACATAACGTTACAAGGATCGCCAATAGTAGTGGCAGCATAATCCAGTTCCACCCTTGCAAACAACATCGCTAAAAATAGCGATGTTCGCTCAAGTTCGGGCTCTGTTCGATTCGCGACTGACATTCCACACAGCGCCGGGCAAAAGGCAATGCCTTGAGTCGCGGTGTTGGAACGATACATGCGCATTCCTCGCAAACACCGTATGTCTTCTGTCGAATCCGCTCCAGTGCCTCATCGATTTCGAAAATCGAATCCCCCTCGCCCGCAGCCAATTTCAACGCCAACTGACGCTCAAAAGCATCTGTTCCGTCTTCCTCCGGGTTCACCTCATCGGCGCGTGTTAGCGAAGCCCCCCGTAGATAGGCAATCTGCCGCAGTAACTCGGCCTTGATCCGCAACAGAATCTGCTCAAAATCCCCAAGTTGCTTGTCTGTTAAACGACGAGACGCAGCCTTCTTGGGTTTCGATTGCACGGCCGCCATACGATTCTGCTTGGCCCGCGCCGCAGCCTTACGTGCTTCAACCCCCTTGAAGATCGAAGCATGATCCGTGTGCGAAAACGGCGACTTCACTGCCCCCTTCTCCTTCTCCTTCGCTCGCCGTACGGCTGAAGGCGATGGACGTACCGATTCACGCTTGACCCCTGCCGTAACGGCCCCCGATTCCCCGCCGGAACGAGGCACCGGCGTACTCTTCTTCGCACGCGAAACCTTCCCCCCACTGGCCGCAACCACCTTCTTTGACTCCGCCCGTGGCGTTGAGCGCCCTACAGCCTTCTTCGATACTGGCTTCTTTGATACAGCCTTCTTCACCACAGCCTTCTTTGCCACAGCCTTTTTTGCCACAGCCTTTTTCGCCACAGGCTTCTTCGCTGTCGTCTTTTTGCTGGCAGGCTTCTTCGCCACAGGCTTCTTCGCTGTCGTCTTTTTGCTGGCAGGCTTCTTCGCCACAGGCCTCTTCGCTGCCGTCTTTTTGCTGGCAGGAGACTTGGCTGCAGCCTTACCCGTAGCGGTCGGGGCACCTGCCGCTACCTTTTGGGCCGAGGCGCGGCGCGGCGCACGCGACTTCTTCGTGTCCGCACTCTTTGATCCCGATTTCAATTTGCCCGGCTTGCCCCCTGAAGGACGCGTGCGCGCGACGCTAGCCGGAACCGATTTTTCTTTGCTTTTTCCTGCCATTATTACACCCCTGACTAATAAAAACGAATCGGAGTATATAGCACCAGATACTGGTAATGTCAAACACACAATCGACCACCCAAAAAATCGCACGCATTTGGGTGGACTGCCGAAGCAGGTCGCGCGAGGACGGATCCTGAATGGCCGCAACCGGAGACCTGCCTTCAAGGCAGACGCAAAATCCGCCGCGAAAGGCAGATATCACCAAATCCGAAGATGTGCGCCGTACGCCCTATGTTTTAGCATTTCTTGGCTTCGCCCATTTCCTCCAGACGGCGGTACAGGGTGCGGCGGCCGATGCCCAGGATGGCGGCGGCAGCGCGTTTGTTCCCTTGCACGCTGGTCATGACATGGCGGATGTAGCGCCGCTCGACTTCCTCCAGTGTTGGTAACGATTCGTCGCTGACCCGCAAGCCGTTCTGAAGCAGGCTTCCTGCGCTTGCGCGGCCATGGCGGACGCCTTCCCGGATACGTGCTGGCAAATGTTCCGGACGGATCTCGCGCATGTGGCAGAAGACCACGGCGCGTTCGATCGCGTTGCGCAGTTCGCGAACATTGCCGGAAAAAGAGTGACGGCGCAGCAGCTCACAAGCAGCCAGGCTGAATCCCTCGATCGGTTTGTCGGCGGCAGCCGCGTATTGCGCAAGAAAGATGCCCGACAGCAGATCGATATCGTCATCGCGTTCCCGCAGGGGCGGGACGTGCAGTTGAAACGTCTCCAGCCGATAGAACAGGTCTTCCCTGAAATCGCCGGCGCGAACCCGTTCCTCGATATCACGATTGGTGGCGGCCACGACACGCACGTTGACTTGCCGTTCGCGATTGCTCCCGACCGGACGAATGTTACCGTCCTGCAGCATCCGCAGCAGCTTGGCCTGAAGCGGGGGGGACATTTCAGAGATCTCATCCAGAAACAGGGTCCCCCCTTCAGCCTCTGCAAAAAGGCCTTGCCGCGATTTCCCGGCGCCGGTGAAAGCACCTGCCTCGTGCCCGAAAAACTCGCTTTCGAGCAGATGCTCGGGGATGCCCGCGCAATTCACGGCCAAGAAGGGTCCTGCCGCGCAACCGCTTTCCTCGTGGACAGCACGGGCCACCAGCTCCTTGCCGGTCCCGCTTTCCCCGACGATCAACACCGGCCCACCAGCCCTGGCGATCTGGCGCAACTGCCCGAAAAGGTGCAGCATGGCCGGACTGCGCCCATACATCCCGTGAAAGGCGGAATCCGCCTCTACCAGCCTCTTGATCCGCCCGAGCTGCTCGCGCATTCGGCGCTTTTCCAATATCCGCTCAAGACTGAGCCGGAAATGCTCAAGGTCCAGCGGTTTGGTCAGGAAATCCTCCGCGCCGGCCTTGAGACTCTCGACAGCCTTGGGGACGGTACCGAAGGCGGTGATGATCAGGACATCCGGCGTGTTTTTCGGCATCTCGGTCCGCACCTTACCCAGTAGCGCCAGGCCATCCGCGCCAGGAAGGCGAAGATCGCTGACAATGATGTCCGGCAACCAGGTTACAGCAGTCGCCAGACCGTCTTCGGCGGTATGCGCAAGGCGCGCGGCCATGCCAGCATCCTCGACTTCGTCCTGCAGCAACTCGGCCAGACCATGGTCGTCCTCGACGATCAGGATGCGCGTGTCTTTTCCCGTTTCGGCATTCATGCTTAGATATCCCTTTCAATGGTCGGTGTAGTCGGCAGACTGGCTTCGATGCGGGCACCACCACGATCACTTGCGCTCACAACCACGGAACCACCGTGTTCCCGTATAATGCCATGCACGACCGCAAGCCCCAGGCCGGTCCCTTGCCCGACAGCCTTGGTGGTAAAAAACGGTTCGAACAGCCGGGGGCGTATCGCTTCCGGTATGCCGGGCCCGTCGTCGTCGACGGTGAAGGTCGTCGTACCGTCATTGACCTTCCAGCCCAGCTGAACGACACGCGTTGAGCCGGTCTGTATCGCGTTGCGCAATAGATTGACCAAGGCCTGTTCGATGCGGATCGGGTCAGCCGAAAATGGCGGGGCATCCGGATCGCCGCATAAGGCGAACTCGATATCACCACCGGCCGCTTCCTCGGCAGTTGCGGACACGGCCGATTCGGCTACCTTGACCGGGCGCAAGTCGCGACACTGCAGCTTGCGGCTGTGGCTGAAATCGAGCAGTTGCCGCACGATAACCTCCATGCGGGTGATTTCGCGCTGAATACGACGAAAGGCTTCGGAATCGCGCGGATTCCCCGTCTCGTGTCGAAGGGCGCGTTGCGCCGTGCCGCTGATGGTGCTCATCGGGGTGCCGATCTCATGCGCCACGCCGGCTGCCAGTTGCCCGATGGCCGCCAGTTTCTCGGATTGCCTGAGTTGCTGCTCCAGCGTCAGTTGTTCACGCCGATTCCGTTGTATCTCGTTCTCGGCTGCCTGGATGCTGTCCAGCATCGTGTTGAAACTCGCGGATATGGAGGCGATTTCCTTCGGCCCCGAGAGCGGAAGTCTGTAGCCGACGTCCCCGGCGGCAACCCGCTGCATGCCCGCGATGAGCGACGCAAAATGCCGCCCCAGGGCTTGATGCTGCCCGATCAGCACAAGGATGCCCATCACCAGCGTGCCGGCGCCAAACCACAGGACCGCGTGCTTGCGTACGGTGGCGAGGTAGCGGCGAAAATCCCTTTCGCGGCGGGTCAGTTGCAGGAGCCCCGTGGTCTGATTGCGGGAATCTACGAGCGGAACAAAATAGGAATAGACGCGCCTTTCGCCAACTTGCCCGTATTCCCCGATCCGCTTGCCTTCGGTCGCAAGCGTGGTGAGCTTGTCGCGCTGAGGGTCGGGGTCCTCCCTGCCCGCTGAGGCAATCCGCTTGCCCTCCAGATCATACGTATAGGCGCCATATACGCTGTCCATGGAAATGGCGGACTCCAGGGTTTGCTCGATACCGCCCTGACGGTTGCGCTCCATGGCATGGCCTAAGGGTAGTTGGATGGCACGGGCCACCATCTCCAAGTCGCTCTGCATGCGCAATTCGACCTGGTGCTCCCACTGCCGCATTGCGAAGTATCCGGCAAGCGCCATTGACACCCCGAGTGGCACCAATACGTAAAAAACAAGCGCCATCCTGAAACTCGGCCGCCAACCTCCCAAATCCTTCGTTTTGTATGCCATGGTTTCTCCTTAAACACGCAATGATCTTCTTGTCGGTGCGGCTATGGCGCATGTGTCATAACGATGCAACATTGGCCTTGTCGTGTCAAGTGTGGCGTCCAGCCGCGAAATCACAAAGAAATTCGTAATGCCTTAACTCGCAAACGGTTACAGCTTCTTCGGTGCATAAAGAAATATTGTTGGCATGCTATGTGCGACAAGAACGAAGCACGTACCGATCGCGATGCCGCTGTGGTCGGTACGGCTTAACCAAATCAAAGTGGCAAAAACGCGAAAGGAGAGAGGTGTTATCATGACATGCTTGAGAAAAGGCATCATACGTGGTGCTGTCACAGGAGGAGCTGTTGCCGGACTGGGCCTTCTGTTGACGGCCTGTGACCGTCCGCAGCCCATGCCGGCGACGGAACAAGAATGGCAACCGCAACAAACCCAACCCGCGCAGCCCGAAACGCAGCAGCGGGCTCCGGTCGATACCGCGCCTGAGCGCGAGGCACCGGCATGGCCAAGGGAGTCCGCTGAATAGATGCGGGGGCCAGCGAAAAACCAGAACATAAACAAAACAGAAAGAAACGAAAGGAAGAAACGAATGAGCAAGTACCTACTATGGATGATGGGAATCATGGCCGGGAGCTGTGTTGTCGCCGCAGGCCCGGCATCGGCGCAGATGCAACCGCAAGCCGCCCAACCGCAGCAGTCGGAAGCCGCATCGAGACGCATACAACTTATGGATGAGATCAACACGGTGCAGGAACGCGCCAGTGAACTCCAACAGCAGATCGACACAATCGCCCGGCAGGCGCAGGAGCAGAATCCTGAAATGCAGCAGTTACATGCCGACCTGATGGCCCTCTATGAGAAGAAGCTTGCAGAGTATGGCTACCCGAGCGAGGCCGAAATACAAAAACTCCGGGATATGCAGCAACGACTGCAGACCCCTGAGGCGGGTGAGATGGATGAAGCCGAACGGCAACAGTTGACGCAGCAATTCAATGCCGAAGTGGCTAAGCTGCAGCAATCGCAGGAAAGCGCGCTAATGGATGCTGCGGTGCAAGCGGCGCAGCAGGCCTTTGAGCAGGCCCGTTCAAAAGCCATGAGCGAGGTCAACCCGGAAGCGCAAACCCTGGAACGTGAGTTTCAAACGGTTCAGAACAAGCTGGAGCAGCTCCGGCAGCAGCTTCAGCAGGTGCTGCAAACCCCGCAGCAATAGCCCCACCAAAACGTACGGGAAAAACAAAGTCGCCCGCTGCGTGGCAGATTCGGTGCAACGTGGCGGGCGCGTCCCCTTTTCGAACGAAAGGCGGCAGTGGTAGCGGTGTGAGGCGGATCGTGGATGGGGACAGACACTTGGAGTCTTATTGTCCGGCGCGGACGGGCCACACGCAGTTTGCGTACGACTTAGCGCCGTTCACGAAGCCGCTGTAAAGATGCACGATCCACGCGTCGCCTGTATTGCCCTCGCCCGCAGCCGACGACCAGTAGAAGACCGACTGGACGCCTGTGAACGAGCCCTCCTAGGGACACACTATCTATAAATTGTTGCCGCAGATCTCGTTTTTTTGCATTCAAGAAATGGTTTTTAGACAGCTACATCCCTGCTCAAGGCAAAAAATCACGGGGTGTTGTAGGTCTGCTTGCGCCTATATACAGGAAAGTCTCCGCCCCCTCCTTACCTGTGGCGGTTATAGGCACGATCCTGCCGTTTTTGGGCAGACCGGTCCCAAGGGGTATTCGGATTTATGAATTGCGGATGCTGTTCAGGCTGCTTTTGGTGCCGAAATGATCTCCAGGCGCAGATCGCGCATCGT
>SLBU01000191.1 GCA_007126175.1 Kiritimatiellia bacterium | reverse complement strand
CGGTAGCTGAGGATGCGTTTGTGGAGAAGGAGACGCACGGCATCGTCAAGTGGTGGAATCTGGAGCTGAAGGATCGTACGCCGGAGTGGGCGTCGCCGCTGGCAGGGATTCCGGTAGATCAGATTGTGCGCGTGGCAACGGAGTTGGCCGAGCGCGGCCCGCATGTGACGATTTTCATGGGGGGCGGTGCCGTGATGCAGGTGCGCGGGGGCTACAACTCGATGGCGGTGCATGCCTTGGCCGGGCTTGTCGGGAGTGTCGATAATGTTGGCGGATCGATTACCGGGGCATCGACCCCACATCAGAATTTGCCGGATTCCAAACCCTATGCGGATGCTGTTGCTGCCGCAGGACGCAAATACCCGAAAATTGATCAACGTGGCTATAAGAACATGCCGGCCTTGAAAGACGGTAAGTCCGGTGGTGGGGTGGTAACCAACCGGGTGGCAGATGCCATACTGGACAAGGATCCCTACGATCTGAAGATGGTGTTTGCGTATTGGTGCAACTTCAACTTCTCGTGTCCGGGTACCGATCGCTGGGACAAGGCCATGGAGATTCCGTTTCTGGTTCATAGCACACTGAACTATGCAGAGCTGTCGCATTTTGCGGACATCCTATTGCCGGCGACACATCATATGTTCGAGCAGTGGGGGTATCTGAGCCAGAAGGGCAACACCTTTACGCATGTCTGGGTATCGAAGCCGATGGTTGAGCCCTTTACGGAATCGAAAAATCCAGAGTCCGTGGTGATGTGGATGCTGGCCGAGAAGCTGGCAGATCGTGGCTTCGCGAATCTGCTCGATTATTTCAAGACGGTTGTGGATCCGGAGACGGGCAAAGCCCCGAGCACCGGCGAGGAATTCGAGTTGTATTCCCTCAAGCACCGCTTGCAGCCGATCTGGGATCCGGCGATGTACAAGTCTGGGGATCGTTTCAATGGCTGGGAGGAATTCTTGAAGGTGGGCGTCTGGAATAGTGACCCGTATCCATTCAAGAAGCGCTGGGGGGGTAACTTTGCGACCGAGACCAAGAAATTCGAGTTTTATAGTGAGACGCTCAAGAAGGCGCTGACAAGCCATGCGGATCGGTATGAAACGACCGTCGATGACATCATGGAGGTCACGAACTATCTGGCGCGTGGCGAGCTGGCGTTTCTGCCGCATTATGAGGAGCCTTTATTATCTGGCGATGAAAAGGAGTATCCCTTCCTGTTTATCGACTCCAAGGGACGGTTGAATCGCGAGGGACGCGCCAACAACTGTACCTGGCTGCAGGAGTTGCGCGATGTGGATATCGGCGATGAAAAGTGGAGCGATGTCATCAAGATCCATCCGGCCGATGCGCGGCGGCTGCATCTGGCGACCGGCGATGAGGTGCGGGTGGTTTCACCGGCGGGTGAAATCCGCTGCAAGTTGAAAGTGTTTCCGGGGGTACGTCCGGGCACGGCTTGCAAGACATTCGGGCAGGGGCATTGGGCGTTCGGCAAGGTGGCCACGGTCGACTTCAATGCGCAGCGTCCGCGCGGTGGCAACAATAATACCGTGATGCCAGCAGACTATGAACGGTTAAGCGGAAGTACGGCCTATTATGGAAACTTCCGGGTACGCATCGAGCGGGTCTAAGAAATTTTTATAGATAAGGAGCGAAAGCCATGAGTAAACGTTATGGGATGGTGATCGACCAACATAAATGCACGGGCTGTGGTGCTTGTGCCATGGCCTGCAAGCAGGAAAACAATGTGCAGGATGGGCATTTCTGGTGTAACTACCAGACTGAGATCAGCGGAACATTTCCGGATGTGCAGTACACCTATACGCCAACCTTCTGCAATCATTGTGACAATGCCCCTTGCATACCGGTTTGCCCGGTCGAACCCAAGGCCATTTTCAAAAACAAGGATGGCCTGACGCTGATGGATTCCGATCGATGTATTGGTTGCCAGGCGTGTCAGCGGCGTTGTCCATATGGGGTGATCTGGTTCCATGAGCAGGTACCACTCGCATTTTGGAAATCCGAGGATGCCAAGGACGTGACCGCCCGCACGGGCGCCAAACATTTTCCCTACTACAATCCGAACCGGGCCATGACCTGGAATGGCACCGGCATCCGCAAGCAGGGCGTGGTGGAGAAATGCTCGTTCTGCGACCACCGGCTGGAAGTCGGCAAACTGCCATTCTGTGCCGAGCGTTGTCCGACCGGTGCCATCAACTTCGGCGACCTGAATGATCCCGAGAGTAACGTCAGCAAGCTGCTCAAGGAGTATCCGGATGCACGCCGTCTCAAGGAAGAGACGGGGGCCGAGCCGCGCGTGTATTACATTCGTTCCTATAACAAGGCGGGAGCCAAGGCGTGAGTGACGCGGCAGTGACGAGGGAGGCGCGGCTGCGTGCACGCGGCGAGGTCTATCATTGGTTATCGGCAGCTTTTGCACAGCCGGAGGCCGAAATTTTGGATCCAGAATTTTTCCGGTTGGGGCGTGAGGCTTTTGCCAAGGCCTATCCGGCCATGGATCTGGCGGGGTTCGATGTGCTCGCGGAAACGTGGGCTGTGCCGGATCCTGCCCGTTTATTGGTGTTGCAGCGCGAATATACCCGGCTGTTTATTGGCCCGGCGCAGGCATCGGTGCGTCCGTATGAATCCTGCTATTTTGGTGAAGACAAGATCATGACAGCGCGTACGCAAGCCGTGCATGCGCTCTATGCGCAAAGCGGTGTGGTTTTTGACGGCCAGCGGGGCACGGAATTGCCAGACCATGTAGCCGTGGAACTCTTGTTTCTGGCATTCGTTTATTCGGGCGATACCGGGCACACCCCCGACGAGAGTCTTGCGATTGCGCAAGCCTTTCTGCAGGAGCACGCTGGCCAATGGATGCCAGCCTTTGCGGCGCAAGTTATTGCGGCTACCAAGCAGCCCTTTTATCGCGTGGCGGCCGAATTGCTGAAAACGGTCGTTTCAGCATAGATGATCGATTGGGTTTGATCAATCGGGGGGATTGTGAGTATCTTTGCCCCATTATTCACACAAGGATTTTCTTATTTATGCATATACATCATTCTCAACATACGTTTCATATCCCCGTTATGGGTACGGGGTTTACCGTGGACAGCCCACTGCGCGTGGCGCGCTACGGGATTTCCTCGGTTATCTCGCTCGTCGATGACACGTTGATCGAAGCGATGCGGGGCAAGTACGCAGCGGAATATGGTGAGCCCTATACGCCGATTAACAAGTACGATCGCGATTGGCGGGCCCGGCGAATTACCGAATACCTCAATCTGGTCGATCGAATTGTGCGCCGCCAGTTCGAGGCCCTGCGTGCCTCCGAATTTGTTCCGGGCAGTGAGATCACCAAATATTTTGCGCTGTTGCCGGATGATGCCCCCTTGCGTCTGCAATATCAGCAGATGCTGACGGCTTCGCCTGCCGAAAAAACCCGGCTGCAGGACAAGCTGCGTGCGCAGATTGTGCCAGGTTGGATCAATGTGAATATCATGACCAAGCTGGATCGTGCAAATTTTGACAAGTTGTGCGAGCCGCTGCCGGAGACCGATTCCGATGCCCTATCGGCACTGCGCGGGTATGCCAATAGTACATTGACCTCCGGGATCGTGCTATCAGCGGGGCTGAATCGACGGCTGTATGCGTACTTCAGCACGTTTCCAGATTTTTTTGCGGACGAGACCGGTTGGATAAAAAAGCAGATTATTCTCAAGATCAGTGATTACCGCTCCGCTGAAATCCAAGGGCGTTTTTTTGCCAAGAAGGGACTATGGGTTTCGGAATACCGGATGGAGTCGGGGCTCAATTGTGGCGGGCACGCCTTTGCGGGCAACGGGAACCTGATCGGTCCGGTTTTTGCCGAACTCTGCGCGAAGCGGGAAAAACTGAATCGTGATTTGAGCGCGCTCTGCCGCAAGGCATTGGCCGCGCAAAAACATACGGTCCCCGAGAATTTTGTTCCCTTCCGGGTGACGGCGCAAGGGGGCATCGGGACGGCGGCTGAGGATACGGCCCTACGACGTCTGTATGGCATTGATAGCACGGGTTGGGGTACGCCCTTCTTGCTGGTTCCGGAGGCAACCCAAGTGGAGCCGGATACCCTTGCCAAGTTGCAGGGGGCGAAAGAGGAGGATGTGTATCTCAGTGATGTTTCGCCGCTTGGGGTCCCCTTTCATAATCTCAAGACGTCGCAGAGTGAATTGCATAAGCAGGCATTAATCGGGGCGGATACCCCAGGTAGCTCATGTCCACTGGGCCACTTGGTCAGCAATACGGAATTTACGGAGCAGCCGATCTGTACGGCCTCGCGCCAGTATCAGGCACTGAAACTGGCGGCATTGAAGGCCCTGTCGTTACCGCCGGATGAGTTGGATGTGCACACCCGCAAGGTTTTGGCCAAGTCCTGCATCTGCAGTGATCTCGGCGATACGGCTTTCGTACTGCAAGATATTCCCAAGGAGGAGGGCCGGTTTCCGGCCGTTTGTCCGGGGCCGAATATTGCGTATTATGATCGTGTTGTCCATTTACAAGAGATGATCGATCACATTTACGGGCGTGGTGCGTTACTCAATCGGCCTGACCGGCCGCACATGTTCATCAAGGAACTCTGGCTCAATATCGATTTTCTGGAGAATTTGATTGCAGATCTGAATGCGGGATTTGGAAAATCGAAAGAGTCGGATATCGAAGAGTTTCATGTGAATCTTTCCGAGGGGATCGCGTATTACCGTGAGTTAGTGGCTTCCCTGATCGAGGAAACCGCGGCGGCCCGGGAGCAGATACAGGAGCAACTGGAGGCGTGCAGTGCGCGGCTGAGCGAGGTACTGGCGGCATTGCTGCCAGCGGAGGCCCGGCGCAAGACGGTCGCGCTTCCGGTTCTGCAATACGTTGCGCCCGAGGAGGATGTGCCCGCGGTTGATCTATCCGATCCGAATGCGGAGGTCTGGACATTACTGGTAGCGTCGCACAGTGGGAACGGAAAGCACATTGCCAAACGGTTCGTATCGCAGGCGGCGGCACTGGGGATACCGGTCAAGATGTTGAATATGGGCCACTACCAACCTGCCGATTTGGCCACCGAAAAGAATCTGCTTGCGATTATCAGCACATATGGCGAAGGGGAACCGCCGGCGGCTGCCGAGGAGCTGTTTGAATATTTGCAGCGTGGGGATCTTCCGCGGCTCACGGATGTACGCTTTGCGGTTCTGGCGCTGGGAGATAAAAGCTACATTCACTATTGTAAGGCGGGTGCTGATCTGGATGCGATGTTGGAAGCGGCTGGCGGGCAGCGGATCAGTGATCGGCTCGATGCGGATCTGGATTTTCATGCAGCCGCGGCGCGCTGGACCCAGTCTGTGTTCGAGGCGATCTTACCGCACAAGGCCGGGCAGATGGATGTACCGGTTGAGGTTGTGCCGGAAGAGGAGGCGGAAGGCTATTCGCCCCACAACCCTTATCTCGCAATGCTTCAGACCAAGCGCAATCTGAATGGGGCTGGCTCGCCCAAGGAAACCTATCATGTCGAGTTCATCATCGATAAGCCCAGTCTGCACTATTTGCCCGGCGATACCTGTGGCGTGATTGCGCACAATTCGGATGCCTTGATCCAGGCTGTGCTGGCGGCTCTGCAGTTGGATGGTGCGACGATGCTCGCCGGTGGTCAGTCCCTGGCGCATGCCTTGAAGACGCGGGAGCTGACGGTATTGATCCCCTCGGTGATCGCGCAGCATAATGCCTTGGCCAAGAGCCCGGAACTGGATGCTATTCTGGCCGATGATGCGCGGCTCAAGGCGTATATCTATGGGCGGGATTTTGTGGATTTGGTGAAGGATTATCCGGCAACATACGAACCTGAGGATGTGTTGACGGTGCTGCGGGTGGCGCCTGCCCGTCTGTTCTCGATCACCTCGGCACAGGTACGCCATCCGGAACGGCTCGATTTGCTGGTCGGGGCGCTGCGCTATCATGCGCATGGTCGTGATCGCGAAGGGATGGTTTCAACCTATCTGGCAGATCGCGTGGAGGCGGGAGATCCGGTTTCTGTTTTTATTCGGCCTAATGAGGGATTTCGCATGCCAGCGGAGCACACCGTACCGCTGATCATGATCGGGGCCGGAACGGGCGTTGCCCCTTTCCGGGCGTTTATGCAGGAGCGGGCACTCTTGCCGCATTCCGAACCCGTCGGCCAAAGCTGGCTATTCTTCGGAAATCCGTATGAGACGACCGATTTCCTGTATCGTGACGAATGGGAAGACTATCTGAAAAATGGTACTTTGACGCGCTTGACGACGGCTTTTTCACGAGACCAACAGAACAAAGTCTATGTGCACCACAAGCTGCTGGAACATGCCACGGAAATCTATGAATGGCTCGAGTCGGGAGCGCGGGTATACGTAAGTGGCGCCACCGAGATGGCGCATGATGTGTTTGCGGCCCTGGTGGAATGTGCGGCGCGCGCCGGCAACCTGTCGCCCGAAGAGGCCGAAGCCTATGGCAAGCATCTGCGGCGCACAGAACAGTATCTGGAAGATGTCTACGGGTGAGGGGACCCCTTGGCGTTTTTTGGCGATCCTGCCGACCTTGCGCCGGTGGGGAAGAACGTCGAAAAAATCTCCTTTCAGCGTTTCCCTCCACCGGGATAACCGCGGTGGGCGGTGCAGCTACAGGCTATCGTAGGCCGATGATGGCGCGATAGTCGATTTCACCGGCGGCGAGTACGAGCAGCAGAGGGAGCCCTTCTGTCGCAGCGATCAGTCCGCGGTAGTAGCCGGCGTACGCTTCGGCGCTTTCTTCCGGGGCGGGGGGACGCAGGCCCATGCAGACGAGCGCGGCATCGGCAGAGGCGCTCCGGATTTGTTCCATGATGCTTCCGCTGTCAGTGCGCACCACGGTTTCGATTTCGACTTCCAGGCGTTGCGCCTGGATATGCTCGCGCAGGGCCTTTTCGGAGGTATCCTGTTCGTTGTCGCTTTCGGTAATGCGTTTGATCCGGATCTGGGCATTTTCGAAATAGCCGCCGCGTTGCAGCAGATAGGCTAGCGTGAGGGTGAGCCCGATGTTGCTTTGGCGGCCGCGCCACCAGATGTCGATGCGCCCCGAGGATACCGGTGGGGGCGCTTCGGCGGGTTCGCGCACGAGCACGAGATTTCGGTGCAGCCGGTGAATCTGCTGGATCAGGCCCGCAAAGCGATCCATCGCGTCGGGCACTTCTGTTTCGCCCATCAAGATCAAGTTCGGGGTGATGGGCCCGAAGCCGTAGCCTTTGATGAGAACTTCCAGTCCGGTGATGATGTCATCCTCTTCGACGATTTTGACGAGCGCATCGGATCCGCGCTTATGCAGAAAAGACTGGATGGTGTCTTGTAGTTTATGTATCCGGTTTTCGCCGCCTTCCTGTGGAGGAATCACGGTGGCAACGGTTACGCAACTGGGGCCGCGGACCAGCGCACGCGCGAGCTCGATGAGGTACCAGCGCTTCTGGGGCGACCCGCTCAGGACGAGAATATTGGGGCGCCAGGTGCGCTCAGCGGTTTCCTGGCGTTTGGCCAGGCGCCCGATGGCAAAGCGTGCCAGTAGCATGAGGATGCCGTAGCGCATGTCGCCCCACTGGGAACCGAGGTTACGCCGTTTCATCCAGAAGTAGATGGTGCCGGTTACGATGCCTGCCACAACGGTGGCCCCGGCATCAATCATGAGCATCATGAGGAAACAGATGGCCGCTCCAGCGAGGGAGATAGCGGGTCTTACCCGGAAATCCGGGCGCCAGGTGGGGCTGTCAATGAGTCCTTCCAGTCCGGCCGAGAGGTTGATCAATCCGTAGGATGTGAGGAAAAACATGGTAAGCACGGGGGCCAGCATGTTCAGGTCGCCAAGCAAGATTGCGGTGAGTGCCACGAGAAAGGTGAGCAGCATGGCATTGCGTGGTTCCTGGGCGGGGCCATAGCCGCGGCCGAGCAGGCGCGGCGTGACCCGGTCGCGGCTGAGGGCCTGGAGCGTGCGTGGTGCCCCCAGCAGGGAGCCGAGTGCGCTGGAGAGGGTGGCGGCCCAGACCCCGAGGACAATGAGGATCCCCCATCGGGCGACTTGCTGCATGACCATCGATTCCTGTATGAGGACTTGGCGATCCGGGACGAGTCGGTAGAGAAACACAGGTATCAACATATAGGTGATATATCCGGCGAGGACGGCACCGAGGGTGCCGCGTGGCAGGGCCTTGGCAGGGTCTTTCAAGTCGCCGGACATGGCAATGCCCGCCTCGATCCCGGTCACGGCTGGGAAGAAAACGGCAAACACGACCCAGAAGGGCAGCGGGGGAATCCGTTGCGACAGATCCGAAGGTGCCGGAACCGATTCACTACTGCCGAGAAAGAAGGAGATGAGCGAAACGACGATCAGGGCGAGGATGAGCATCTGGGTCTTGAGGGCGAGATTGGCCGAGATCAGGGCAATCGCGGTAAGCAGGATCAGTGTAATGACGGCCACAAAGCGTTCCGGCGTGATCGCGAAGGGCAGCAGGGCGGTGATATTCTCCACGGGGACGACGCGGGTAAAGGCTTCGGCAAACCCCGAGATATAGAAGGCCACGCCGATGGATTGGGCCAGAAACAGGGGCACGCCGATAGCGGAACCAATCTCGATGCCAAGCGAGCGGGAGATGATATAGTAGGCCCCCCCGCCGCCGATATGCATATTGGTGGCCGTGGCGGCAAGCGAGAGGCCGGTGAGGCATGTTACGCTGGTGGCCAGCGTGACCACCAGTAGCGTGAGCGGGAGACCCAGATTTCCGAGCACCCAGCCAAAGCGCAGATACATGATGACGCCGAGAATCGTGAGAATACTCGGCGTGAATACACCTTTGAAGGCCCCGAATTGATTGCCGCCGGTTTTGTCAGACATGCGAGCATCCTATCTGTGCAGGCGGCATGACGTCGAGGCGAAAGAAACCGCAGATCCTAGGTAACCGGGGGAACGGGGGCGGGCTTTTTCTGGCGATAGCCTGGTGTTGCCAACACTTCCACGTAGAACGATGTCAACTGTTGCTTTTCGGCTTCGTCAATGCGCTTGCTAAGCTCCGCGGGATGAACGGGTTGCGCCGTATCCTCGGTTGCCCCGAACTTGCAGGTGAAATCCCAGAAGTCGACGCCCGCCGGAAGTTCTTTGCGCCGCTCGCGCTTCATATACTTGCGAATGTCGCTTTTCACGGCTTCAAAAAGTCGTGGCAGCTTGATTTTCGGGTGCGTCAATGTAAATGTTTTTTTCATAATAAGCCTTGCGCCGCCATTTTGCCATGTGCCAAAACGCGCACGCTCTGGGCTTGTATCGTGTATATTTCTGCCACATTGTCAATTACAAACAAGTAGAGGGCGATTGATGAAAAGCACACAGGGGGCATGCGGTAAGATGAGAAACGCTATCGGTTTGATGTTGGCATGTTGCTTAAGATAAAATAGCTTTGGTGGCGGTGACGAGCCAGTGGGGCATGGGGGGAGGGACGGGCCGGGTGGTGCAGTGGGTAAAGCCCGCTTCTTCGAGCCAGCCATGCAATTCGGTGTCGGCAAAAACCCAGCCATTGTAGGTAGTGAGTGCCATGTTGACGGCAAAGAGGGCCGAGAAGGGCGGCTGCGTGTGGGT
>SLBU01000189.1 GCA_007126175.1 Kiritimatiellia bacterium | reverse complement strand
CGCGACGAAGTTCGTCACGCCGCTGACGTTTCGTTCGCTTTCGCGCAATCCGGTGTATCTGGAAATGTTTCCGGAGAGCGAGGAATGGCGTCCGGATCATATTACGCTGGGGGAGTGGCCGGATGTTTTTTGTGTAGCCCCTTGCACGGCCAATGTGATGGCCAAGCTGGCGCATGGTATTGCCGACGATTTACTGACGTGCTCGGCACTTGCGATGCAAGCTCCGCTTGTGGTTGCGCCAGCCATGAATGACCGCATGTGGAACCACCCTGCCACGCAGGAAAATCTACGGGTATTGCGCGATCGTGGTGCAACGATTATCGATGTCGGACAAGGTGATCTCGCCTGCGGGTATGTGGCCACGGGTCGTCTCGCCGATCTGGACACCATCGAACAGTGTCTGGCGGGATTTGTGCCTCGTATTGCGTCGGTGTGACCGAATTGCCCCGATTGAGCGGATTGACGGGGAAAGTCGCGATGCCGAGCGAATGATGCGGCTCGCTGCTGCGCGATGGATGGGAAAATTCGTTATTCGTTGTGTTCGGCGAGTTTGCCACGGAGGATGAGGCGGCGGTAGGGGCCATCGTGCTGCATGAGTTCGGTATGGGGGCCTTGCTCGACGATGCGGCCATCGTCGATGACGAGTATGCGGTCGGCTTTCTGGATGGTGGATAAGCGGTGGGCGATCACGAGGGATGTGCGGTTTTGCATGAGGGATTGCATGGCATTCTGGATTACGGATTCGGTGTAGATGTCGAGCGACGAGGTGGGTTCGTCGAGCATGAGGATCGCGGGATCAGCCATCAGGGCTCGTGTAATGGCGATGATTTGGCGTTGCCCGAGCGAAAGCGATTCGCCGCCTTCGAGGATGCGCGTTTGGTATCCATCCGCGAGTGCGGTGATGGTTTCGTGGGTGCCGAGTTTCCGGGCTTGTTCGATTACATGGTCATCGGATACATCGGCGCTTCGGAATTTGAGGTTTTCCATTACGGTACCGGAGAAGAGATAGCCTTGTTGGAGGACGATGCCCATGTGTTGGTGTAATTCGTCTTGCGCGAAATTCTTGAGGTCGATGCCATCGAGCAGGATGCGTCCCTCCTGTGGATCAAAGAAACGGGCGACAAGGGATAAGATCGTGGTTTTGCCAGCGCCTGTGGCTCCGGCCAGCGCGATGGTTTCGCCCGGGGCTATGGCTAGGTTGAGGTTCTTGATAATCCAATCGCCCTTGTCGTTATAGCGAAAGCTTACATTTTCGAATTGGACGGCACCTTTGATTTCCGGCACGGGTACGGGGGCTGGTGGATCCAGTACATCAGGCGTCAGGTCGATGATTTCAAAGATACGCTCGGCGGCGCTCATTGCGCGTAATGCCATACTGTAGAGTTCCACCATCATGCGCATCGGCCAGATCAGCGCGTTCATATAGAGAATGTATGCGATGACATCTGCCATATTGACGTATTCCGCGATGGCGGCGAGTCGTGGATCATGCAGGACCCATGTTGCAAACAATACCACGAGAATCAAATTCAAAACACTCATGAAATCCAGTGCGGGCATGAACAAGCCGTTGAGCTTGGCAATATGCACCTCGGTATCGTGGCTGCTGGAGTTGATGAGATTGAAATCCTCGAGGTTGCGCTCCTGCCGCGAGAAAGCGTGTACTACGCGTACGCCACGAACGGTTTCGGCCATGTTGGCGACGAGCCGACTGTTCTGGTCGCGCGCGGTGCGCTGCAGGGTGGTCATGCGTGTTTTGTAGCGAGCGGTGAGGAACGTCACCAGTGGCAACATAATGGCAGCGGGCAGCAGGAGTAGCGGGGCAATCTGGGTGATCCGGATGAGTGCGGAGACCGTAATCGTGCCAAACACCCCGATCATCATGAGCGAATAGGTCATGAAGTCTTGTAAAATGGCAATATCGCCAGTGCTGCGAGCCACGAGCCAACCGGCTTTATGACGATCGAAGAACGATTTGCCAAAGAGCATCAATTTTCCGAAGAGTGTTTTACGTAGTCCCGCGATGGCTTGATTTCCGGCATAAAATGAGAGGATCAATTGGACCCATCCAAACGAACGATTCACGAGGCTGAGCAGGATGAGGGGGACAATCGCGCTGAGAATGCCGGTTTCATTCCATTGTTGGGACTCGAAAAGCCTACTGGCATAGTGAATGATTTGCATGTCGGCCCAAGCACTCACGCAGACCATCATTGTGGCAAATCCAATCATCCAGCGATAGGGTCCCAAAATGCCGAAGATGCGGATGGTCATCCGCAGCGATAGCGCTTGGTTTTCCTGTTGTTTCTGATTTTCGGAGAGAGTATTGCTCACAACTGTAAGATCCTTTTGAATTGTGCCCCTTCGTGGCGTAATTGTGCGGGGGTGCCAGACTCCACGATGCGTCCATTATCCATGACGTATATGTGGTCTGCATGTTCAATGCTGGAAAGGCGTTGTGCAATGATGATGGTTGTGGTGTTCGCGGATAATGATTGCAGTCCTTCCTGGACGGCGCGTTCGGTTGCCGTGTCGAGGGCAGAGGTGCATGCATCCAGGATCAAGAAGCGCGGTTTATGCAGGATGGCGCGTGCAATGCTGATACGTTGTCGTTGTCCGCCGGATAAGGTTACGCCTCGCTCCCCGACCATGGTTTCGTATCCTTCCGGTTGCTCCATGATAAAATCGTGAATCGAGGCAATGGTTGCGGCATGTACGATATCCTCAAAGTGCGCCCCGGGGTTGCCATACGCAATATTATCGCGGATCGAGGCTGAGAAGAGAAAGGTATCTTGAAAGACAAAGGCGAAACTATGGCGCAATTCGCGGAGTGGGTATTCGCGGAGATCTCGTCCATGTAAAAAGATATTTCCTTGGTCGGGGTCATAAAATCGGCAGAGCAGGAGTGCGAGTGTGCTTTTGCCTCCGCCGGTTTTGCCTACGAGCCCAATCGTGCTTCCGCTTGGAATGTGCAAGGAGACATCGCGCACGGAGTGTTCGCGGTTGCCATAGGAAAACGAGACCCCTTTTGCCTCCAAGCCGGAGCCTTCACTGGGGATCGGGGTTGCCCCTTCGTCTTTCAAGTATTCGTCCGCTTGCAGTAAGCGATCGATTCTTTCGGCTGTGACGGTAAAGCGTATGGCCGTATCGATGGCTCTGCCAATGCGCCATGTGCGCATGCGGATCCCGGTTTGCAAGTAGAATAGGAGAAAGAGTCGTCCTGTGGAGAGTTCCCAGTTTCCACTTTCGGCAGCCCAGAGTGCGGTTCCGATAACAGCAGCAATGCCCAGGCTCGTTGTCCATTGAAGGGACTGATTGATTGCGGAGCTGAGAACCCGCTCTTTAAATTCAGAATCATGTAGTTGTTCGACGCGCTGATCGTAGCGTGCG
Organism: Kiritimatiellia bacterium; assembly: GCA_007126175.1. GTDB lineage: Bacteria > Verrucomicrobiota > Kiritimatiellia > UBA8416 > UBA8416 > T3Sed10-140. Next base: position 6,472 of record SLBU01000189.1, on the reverse strand, counting down.
CGCAATGTTGGGCCTGCTCCGAATGCCTTGACAACGAGGCTCCCTTCCATCGATTCGGAGAAAAGTTCGACGGTGGCGGCAAATAGTGCTTTTGTGCGGGCAAATAGGGGATAGCCCATTTTGATGCCGATGTGAATCAGCAGGCAGCCGAGGCAAAAAAGGGCAAGGGATACGAGTCCCGCTTGCCAGCAAATGAAAAACAGGAAGATATAGGAAACGAGCACGTAGGCGGTTGACTCGATAATGAGCATGAGGCCATGCTGCATGAACATGGTGGTGTAGTTGACATCCTCTACCACATTGGAAATGAGTGTACCGCTATGCGAGCGGTCATGGTAGGCAAAGGAAAGCTGCTGCATGGTGTCGAAGATGCGGCAGCGCAGATCGAAGAGAGCCCCTTGCCCCAGGCGGCTTTCGGAAACGGCACGGAAATAGGCAGTAGCCCAGCGCGCTGCCGCAAAAACCAGCAATGCGAGCGGCAGTAGCAGTAAGCCATGACCGCGCCCTAGCCACCCCGGTAGCGAAAACCCCCATAATTGCAGGGGGGCGTCAGCCAGCGCATCAATAAAGAGTTGCAAGATTTTTGGCGTTGCCAGTTCAAAGGCATTCAACAAGAGTACCATTACGATCGTGAATGCCAGTACCCCTTTGCGTGGACGCATGGCAACACGCAGCAACTGGATTGCGTGCTGCATAGGGGACATGTTATACCTCTTGCATCGAATCATCCCACCACCTGCGGGGGTACTCCGGCGCAGGTTGACATTGGTGTGTGGCAACTGCCTCACACCCACCTTGTTTGCCCCCGGCGTAACGCCGGGGGATCAGAATCAGGCAACCTGTTCAACGACGATTTCGGGATCGACTTGCTCGCGCAGGATGCGTTCTATGCCTTGCTTGATGGTCATGGTGGCGTGGGGGCAGCCTCCGCAGGCACCTTTCAGGCGCAGGTTAACCTGCTTGTCTTCAATGGAGACAATATCCATGTCACCGCCATCCGCTTGTAGGTATTTACGCATCTCCTCTAGTTTTTCTCGGATATCCTGTTCCATATCGCTCCTCCTGGTGGGTTGTGTTATCAATATGCTTGTGACTATCATGCCGCACGCACAAAGACAAGTGCGATCATGATTATACCGCTAAAAGCGCTGGCAGGTTTTCGGATGGAGCAAAGCGGGTGACGGGGTGTACACACTCGCCCCCGTAAGAGTTTGCAGAAACTCTCTGCGACTATACGGTGTGATCCGTTGCACGAAAACCTTTTCCCTTTTGTTGCTGGTTATCTTTGAGGTTGCGAAAGACGCCGCAGCGCAGGGATTTGGAAGCGCTGCTGGATTCTCTGATCTGCCTGTTCAACTTGTTGGGGTTCGAAAACCAAGGGTACGGATGGCATGCTTGCGAAGGTAACGCTTCGAAATCCTTCCTGATCGAGTCGATCTGCCAGATCGGATAAATGTGCGATGGCGTGTCCGTTGACTCGTTGTACGATCTGGTTGCGGACATCGCGGTAGCCGATGTTGATTGGGTCAGCCAGGACCGCTACCAGTATGACTGTGCGTTGGTGCGTTTCGTTTGTTTCTGCTGCGTAGGCGTGCCACGTCAGGTCAATGTCCGCCCGTCGTTGCCAGCGGTCGCCATGGGCACGTAGGAAATCGAGGGTCAGTTCCCGGAAAACCAACCCGGCGGCCACGATGTAGTCATCTGGTTGTCCGATCGCATTTTCCGGGATGGGTTCAAATACTTCGGCATTGGCGCGGAGGCGTACTTCAATCGTTTGCACCGTTTTGTTCCGCACAATGGTAGCTTCAACATGGTCGTCGGCAGCGCGCTGTGCCACGAGGTGCGCAAAGGGGATACGTCCATAGTCGGGATGTTCGTAGTTACCGCTGGCATCCAACTCGTGTCCATCCCAGCGCAAAAGCACGTCGTTGATTTGCAGATCATGCTGCGGGATGTTGGCATGGGCCACGGTATGAATGTAGATGCCGCGATCGGCAAAAGAGTCGGGCACCCCCAGGAAGCGTCGATGCACAGGATCGGCCAGCGGGATTGCTTGAAAGTCAGGTTCTGGTACACCGGTGTAGCTTTCCTGTGCGGCCGCGGCGAGGAAGCGGCTGATGCTGTCGGGCGATACAATCAGCGCTGCACGTCGTCCGGCCTCGAATTGCATGGCGAGGCCGGCGAGCTTGCCCGCATAGAGGATGGGGGTACCGGTCTGGGATACCCGCAGCGGGGAAGCGAGTTCATACGTCAACTGGGGCGGAATCCCTTCGCCAATCGTTTCGAAGCCGATCGAGAGCAGATTTGCGATACCTGTTTGCATGTGGTCATTGGCCCCCCACTGTGCAATGACAAAATCTCCATTCGGTGGGATGCTGTCAAGTACGGTAAGGGGAGTCGCTTCGGGGAACCAATTCTCCTCGTGCGCCCGGATCAAGGCAAGCCCCACGCGGGGATCGGCGCGTACGACCTCTGCCGGAATGGGTTGCACGGAACCGGGCCGTCGAATTTGGATGGCGGTATGATTTCGAATCAGTGTTTCGGATGTCAGGAATACGCCGGGCTGCACGGCAACACCATAGCCCGTGTGCCAGCGTGGAACAGAATTGCGCCACGGGAGGAAACGGTCGGCCTCGATCCGTGCTGCCCGCACTTCGATCATGGCATTCATCATGTTCGGCTCAAGGTCGGTTACGGCGTGCAGGAGGTTGGTATCATCGTTTGCCCGGGCAGGAGATGTGGTATGCATAAGAACCAATAGGTATAGTCCGTACATGCGTGTTTTTTGCATCGTGGTGTTGTGCATCATAAATGTCCTTCCCCGGATGTAACGTCGCCAGTGCTTTCGCGCATGGATGTCGCGGTATCATGTATGCTGTAGGGGTGGGTAATGCCATAGCGTTGCTGGATTTCGGCATTGGCCGCTGCGAGCGTCTCGGCGTCCAGAATCAATGGCATTTGCATAGCCTCGAATTCGAGAATATGGAAGCCATCAATGGGTGCCTCCAGGGCTTGTTGTACGTCTGCCAATGCCAGAATATCCTGTTGGTTCACGCGTTTGATAATCTGGTGTTGAAAATTCTCGGCATGTGCGTTGACGCGATGGGGTAGAATCGATGCCAGGGTGATGAGTTGTCTGCGATGGGCGACGGCAGGGTCGAATTGTGCGCGCTGAAAGTAATAAAAGACGGGGATCAGGCTGTCGCTAGAGGCATTTCCAAGTGTCACGATGTGGTTGCGCGTGATGGGCACGAAGGCGAGCCCGGCGGCCACCAGAAATTCTGGCGGGCTGTCGTATATACGGCGAAAAAGAAAGGGGTGCGGCTCGGGGGTGAGAGGGAATTGTATATTGAGCGATTCGCCGTGGCGCAGCAGTTCGATGGTAAGGGTATCGCCCCACTGTTTGCGCTCCACAAGCTCCCAGAACGGTAGATTATGGTTCTCCAAAAGAACGGTGCCATCCTGTTGTATGGCCACCTTCTCGATACTGAGCAAGACATCCCCCGGGCGGATATAATCAGCGCTGGTGCAGAATGTGCTGACCGCTGTAACGACAACCCCGACCCCGGGCTGCTCGAGCCCGAGAGCCGTGCGCAACTCCGGGTTGCGAAGCTCGAAGGTTTGGATATGTAACTGTGGCACACCACGATACGGCGGATTCCGCACATCCGCGAGGAAATGTCGAATTACGGGCACCGGAACCGCGTATCCCAGACCTTGGCCTCTGGTGATACCTTGGAACGCAACCCCGACGACGCGGTTATCCCGGTTGACGACCGGGCCGCCGCTATTGCCGGGGTTGATCGCTGCATCGATTTGCATTACAAGACGCTGGTCGACACCACTGAAGGCATAAACAGCATGATCCAGGCGGGAGACGATTCCGCGCGTCAAGCTTAGGCGGGTACCGCCCATCGGGAAACCGATTGCAAAGACCTCGTCGCCCAATTCGGATTCGCGCGCTTCCAGCTCTAGCGCGGGGAGCCCTTCCAAAACGCCAGGATCTTCCAGCTCTAGAATGGCCAGATCGGCATCGTAGCCCATATACCGAACGCGAGCCGGATGGCGCTCCGACGAGCCGTTGGGCTGGACTTCAATGGAGATGGCATCGGCCACAACGTGTCCGCATGTCAGGAGCATTCCGTCTTCGATCAGGAAGGCGGATCCCGATCCCGTGGTTGAACCGCCAGCCTGCCAGGGCTGTTGATAGTCATAGCGATACGCAACCGCATGTACCTTGAAAATCGCAGGCATCACCTCGCGCGTATCGGGCATATGCTGCGGTTCTTGTCCGTGCGCGATCGGCAAGGGTGTCAGTGTCAATATCGCAAGGAAATAGGTTGCTATGTGTTTCATGTTTGTCTTTTGCTTTGGGCTGAAAATACGTATTTGCCCAAGTTAGCGCACGCGCAGATGCAAAACAATCCGGGAATTACCTGATTCCTTACGGGGTATATGGTTTTTACTTGCGTTTCAGGCTGGTGTTCATGAGGCGCAGTAGGGCTCCTTTGTTGGTCCTTTTCTGCGGGAAGTAGCCTTCCTGTACGGAGCGAATGTCGTTCATCGATACGAAGGCAAGCGGATTGTGTTGCTTGATGAGTTCCTGCACGAGAGGCAGGTGCTGGCGTTTGATGATAAGAAAAATCAGCGAGACTTTGCCTCGCATGCCTCGGGCATCGATACTGGTGGTGCCGATGTTATGCGCCTGCAGCGCGGCAATCAATGCGGTCGCTTCTGTCTGGGTGATAATGCGGATCGCGAGCATACCGACCGCGAGGCGTTCTTCGACGAGCATGCCGATGTAGTTGCCTAGCGCGAAACCGACCGCATAGGCCAGGTAGTTGGTCCAGCTCGAGAGGTTTTGCATGATCTGCCCAATGGCGATGAGCCAGATCAGTACCTCGAAAAATCCCAGCAGAGGGGCCAGCACTTTCATGCCGCGCGACACAAAGATAATGCGCAGCGTGCCGAGGGTAACGTCGCAGATTCTTGCCAGCATAATGGCGAGCGGTATCAGGATGCCAACCCATGCGCCTTGTTCTCCAACCCAATCCAGCATATTGTTCTCCCGTGTACCATGAGCTAATGACGTCACTGCATGGCACGGATAGGCGCATCTGTCAAGTAGATCGAAACAGTTGACGACTCGTGCAGGGATAGGCTACGTTCATGCAATTCTTATGTGTTTGCTGTTGTGTCAACGGGTTACAAATGTTGAAGAGGAGGGGTTTTTATGGCGCGTGCATACAATTTTAGTGCTGGTCCGGCGACATTGCCATTAGAGGTTTTGGAGGAAGCGCAGGGTGAGCTGCTGAACTACAAGGGTACGGGTATGTCCATCATGGAGCACAGCCATCGAGGCAAGGCCTATATGGCGGTGCATGCGGAAGCGATTGCCAACACCCGGGAGCTGCTGGGGCTCAGCGACGACTATGCGGTGCTCTTCCTGCAAGGTGGAGCCAGTTTGCAATTTGCCATGTTGCCCATGAATTTACTGGGAGCGGGCCAGACTGCCGACTACACCAACAGCGGTTCCTGGGCGGCTAAGGCGATTAAGGAGGCCAAGCTGATTGGCAACGTCAATGTAGCGGCAGATTGCGGCAAGGAGATCCCCACGCGTGTGCCGACGGAGTCCGAGCTACAACTGACACCTGGTGCGTCCTACGTACACATCACCTCGAATGAGACCATTTCCGGGGCCCAATGGAAGACATTTCCGAAGACAGAAGCTCCCCTGGTAGCCGATATGTCCAGCGACATTCTTTCGCGACCTTTCGATGCCAGTCAGTTCGGTTTGATTTATGCAGGTGCGCAGAAAAACTTGGCCCCGGCTGGTATGGCGTTGGTGATTCTACGAAAAGAGTTGGCCGAACGTGTGCCCTCTACAGTGCCGTCGATGCTTAAGTACAGCACGCATATCGAAAATGACTCCATGTTCAACACCTGCCCGTGCTTTACGATCTACATGTACATGCTTGTTACGCGTTGGATCAAGAAGACGGGACTCGATGCGCTTTATACGCAGAATGTGAATAAAGCGGCGCGGTTATATAGCGCGATCGATTCCTCGGATTTCTATAAAGGAACCGCGGTCCCTGAATGTCGCAGCGATATGAATGTAACCTGGCGCTTACCCAGCGAAGAACTCGAGGCGGCCTTTATCAAGGAAGCGGCCGACGCGGGCTTTTCCGGATTAAAGGGCCATCGGTCGGTTGGTGGCATCCGTGCTTCGATTTACAACGCATTTCCTGCAGAAGGTGTTGACGCGCTGGTGGCATTTATGAAAGACTTCGAAGCTCGCAACGGGTAATCCCTTGCGACGTCCGTACCTAAGCACCCGTAGCTCAATTGGATAGAGCGTCGGCCTCCGAAGCCGAAGGTTGTGAGTTCGAGCCTCGCCGGGTGCACCATGCTTCGCCCCGAATACGGGGCTACGCATGGCACGCCATTTCGCCTGCTGAGGGCCGGAGGG
>SLBU01000006.1 GCA_007126175.1 Kiritimatiellia bacterium | reverse complement strand
TTCGCCGATGATTTCCTGTAAGCGTGCTTGCTTTGCCCACGCTTCTAGAATATAGTCTGCTGGTCTGTAGCAAGAAAGGTTTTTTCATATGGCTAATGAAGCGCAAGGGGCGGCGTATAACGCCACCAATATTACAGTTCTAGAAGGTATCGATGCCGTGCGCAAGCGCCCATCGATGTATATCGGCGACACCAGCACACGCGGACTCCACCACCTCGTCTACGAAGTCACCGACAACAGCATCGACGAATCCCTCGCCGGGCATTGCAACCTGATCAAGGTCATTCTCAATGCCGACGGCTCCGTCTCGGTCTGGGATAACGGACGCGGCATCCCCGTCGATATCCACGCCACCGAGGGTATTCCCGCCGTCACCGTCGTCCTGACCGTACTGCATGCCGGCGGCAAGTTCGACAACGACAGCTATAAGGTCTCCGGCGGACTCCACGGCGTCGGAGTCTCCTGTGTAAATGCCTTGAGCGACTGGCTCGAAGTCGAAGTGCGCCGCAACGGCGAAATTTATCACCAGAAATTCGAGCGCGGGCGCCCGGTCTCGGAACTCGAGACCATCGGCAAAACCTCCGGAAACGGCACCACCATCACGTTCCTTCCCGATGCATCCATTTTTTCCACCACGACCTTCGAGTGGGATATCCTCGCCAATCGCATGCGCGAACTTGCCTTCCTGAATAAGGGCATCACCATCACGCTCGCCCGTGAAGCGGACGGGCGCGAGGAGACCTTTCATTACGAAGGCGGCATCATGGAGTTCGTCCAGCACCTCAACCGCAGCCGCGCACCCATTCATCCCGATGTCGTCTATTTCGAGAAGGAACGCGACGACGTGCAGGTCGAAATTGCCATGCAGTACACCGATACCTATAACGAGAGTATCGCCAGCTTCTGCAACAACATCAACACCATCGAGGGTGGCACACACCTCAGCGGATTCCGCTCTGCCCTTACCCGCACAGTCAATCAGTACGGCAAAAGCAACAAACTGCTCAAGGATGCCGAGGCCATGAGTGGCGATGACATCCGCGAGGGCCTAACCGCCATCATCAGTGTCAAGGTACCCGACCCCCAGTTCGAAGGCCAAACCAAAACCAAACTCGGCAATAGCGAAGTGCAGGGTATCGTGGAGTCGATCATCAACGAGGAGCTCGGCTACTACCTCGAGGAACACCCCGCCTTTGCTCGCAAAATCATCGAAAAGGCCGTTCTGGCGGCACGCGCACGTGCCGCCGCCCGCAAGGCGCGCGACCTCACACGCCGCAAAGGTGCACTCGATAGTGCCTCCCTGCCCGGCAAGCTGGCCGACTGCTCGGAGCGCGATCCCGCCAAATGCGAACTCTATATCGTCGAGGGCGATAGTGCCGGTGGCTCCGCCAAACAGGGCCGCAACCGCGAATTCCAAGCCATCCTGCCCTTGCGCGGCAAAGTCCTGAATGTTGAAAAAGCCCGGCTGGACAAGATTCTCAACAATCGCGAAATTCGCACCATGATCACGGCCATCGGGGCTGGTATTGGGCAGGACGAGTTCAACATCGACAAGGTGCGCTATCACAAGATCATCATCATGACGGATGCTGATGTCGATGGTGCCCACATCCGCACCCTGCTGCTCACCTTCTTCTACCGCCAGATGCCCGAACTCATTGAACGCGGCTATATCTATCTGGCACAACCGCCCCTCTACAAGATCGCCCGCAAAAAACACGAACAGTATATCGACTCCGATGAGGAACTTTCGCACAAGCTCCTCGAACTCGGTATCAATGATGTCCGCGTGAAACTCAACGATGGGCGCGAACTGCAAGGCGAAACATTGGCCCAACTGCTCAAAACACTCATCGGCATCGAGCAAAAAACACTGGCACTGGCACGCAAGGGCATCGCGCTCGAAGAATTTCTGGCCATGCGCAACACGGCAACGGGTGAGTTGCCGTGCTACCGGGTGAACATCAACGAGAACGGCGAACTCACCACCCAATATGTCTATAATGATGCCGAACTCAAAGCCTTACGCGAGGACACCGAACAGCGCACCGGCCACACGATCGAAGCAGGTGCCCTCGCCCCCGGACAAGACCCAACCGCCGCCGCCCTCTCCTTTACCTGGATCGAGATTTTCTCCGCAAACCAACTCGAGCATGCCCTGAAGGCACTCGAAGAGCAGGGCATCAATCCAGCACACTATCACCACAGTGAGACTGCCTTTGCCGCCTTGACCGGAATGGATGATGCCGCCGATGAGACACCGATCCATTCTCTCCCGCAGATGCTCAGCCTTGTCCGCGATGTCGGGCGCAAAGGCCTCAATATCCAGCGCTACAAAGGTCTCGGCGAAATGAACCCGGACCAACTGTACGAAACGACCATGAAACCCGAAACACGAAAGCTCTTGCGCGTGGTGCAGGAAGACATTGTCAAGGCCGACGAAATGTTCACCGTTCTGATGGGCGATGAAGTCGAACCCAGGCGCCTGTTCATTGAGCAGAACGCGCTGAACGTCAGAAACCTCGATATCTAATGGAACTACCTATGGACGACGACACTATATTGACCGATGGGAATATCCTCCCGATCCACATCGAAGAGGAAATGAGCACCTCCTATATCGACTATTCCATGAGCGTAATTGCCGGGCGTGCCCTGCCCGACGCGCGCGATGGCCTCAAACCCGTCCACCGCCGCGTCCTCTTTGCCATGCGCGAATTGAGCAATACCCACAATCGACCCTACAAGAAGTCTGCGCGCGTGGTCGGTGATGTGATCGGTAAGTATCACCCCCATGGCGATACTGCCGTCTACGATACCATCGTCCGTATGGCCCAGGAATGGGCTATGCGCGCACCCCTCGTCGATGGACAGGGCAACTTCGGCTCACGCGATGGCGACTCGGCCGCTGCCATGCGGTACACGGAAGTCCGCATGGACCGTATGGCCGAGGAACTGCTCGAGGATATCGACAAGGATACCGTCGATTTTGGCCCCAACTACGATGAATCCCTCACACAACCCCTCGTGTTGCCCGCCAAGCTGCCCAACCTTCTTCTCAATGGCTCCACCGGCATTGCCGTCGGCATGGCTACCAATATCCCGCCGCACAACCTCGGCGAACTTGTCGATGGCATCCTCCATTATATCGATAATCCTGACTGCACCGTAGATGATCTTATGCAGTGTATCCAAGGGCCCGACTTCCCCACTGCCGGCACGATCTGCGGGATGGCACCCATACGCCAAATGTACCAGACCGGACGCGGACTCATACGTATCCGCGGCAAAGCCCGCATGGAAGACATGAAGGGCGACCGTGAACGAATCGTGATCTTCGAACTCCCCTACAACGTGAACAAAGCCAAGCTGATCGAAAATATTGCCCACCTCGTGCAGAACAAACTCATCGAAGGCATTTCCGATCTACGCGATGAATCCAACAGCCGAGAACCGGTGCGTATTATCGTCGAACTCAAAAAGGGCACCATTGCGGATGTTGTGCTCAACAACCTCTTCAAACAAACCCAACTCCAGACCACATTCGGCGCGATTATGCTCGCCCTCGATGGCGGACGCCCAAAGGTTATGAACCTCGTCGATATCCTCCGATGCTTCGTCGACCACCGCTTTGAAGTCGTTACCCGGCGCACCCAATATGAACTGGCCAAAGCCGAAGCACGTGCACACATTCTCGAAGGCCTGCGCATTGCGCTCGATAACCTCGATGAAGTCGTCCGCACCATCCGCCAGGCCTCCGACCGCGATAATGCACGCCTGACCTTGATGGAACGCTTCGGCTTGAGCGACCTGCAAGCCCGCGCCATCCTAGAAATGCGCTTGTACCAGCTCACCGGCCTCGAACGCGATAAGGTGGAACAAGAATATGCCGCCGTCATGGAACGAATCACCTATCTACGGGCTCTGCTCGCAGATCGCCAGTTGATCTTTGGCGTCATCAAGGACGAACTCGCCGAAATCCGTACCAAATATGCCGATGCCCGCCGCACCGATATTACCGCAGCAGCCGACGATATGGACATCGAGGATCTCATCGCCGATGAACCCTGCATCATCACGATCTCGCATGGCGGCTATATCAAACGCGTGCCGATCGACACCTACAAGGCCCAGCGGCGCGGCGGCAAAGGCGTGGCCGGCATGGCCACAAAGGATGAGGATTTTGTCGAACACCTCTTCACGGCCACCACCCACGACAGCATCATGTTCTTTACCCCAGACGGACGCGTCTACATCGAAAAAGTGTATCGTGTGCCCGAAGCCGGCAGAACCTCACGCGGCAAGGCAATCGTGAATATGCTCAACCTGCGCGAGGACGAGCGCATTGCCGCCATGATCCGTGTGCGCTCCCTCACGGACGAAACAAACCTCGTGATGGCCACCAGCTTGGGCGTCGTCAAGAAAACCAAACTCAGCGACTATCGCAATGTGCGCAAGGATGGCATCATTGCCATCCGCGTCGATGAAGGCGACAAACTCATCGAAGTCAAACAAACCACCGGACAGAACGAAATCTTGCTTCTCACACGCAAAGGCATGAGTATCCGCTTCCCGGAAGAGCAGTTGCGCGAACAGGGACGCGCCACACGCGGCGTGCGAGGAATCCGCCTGCGCGCGGACGATTGCGTCCAAAGCATGGCAATCGTCGACGACGAATCCTCCTTCATGGTCTGCACGGTCAATGGCTACGGCAAAAAAACCGAATTTTCCGAGTACCGCCCCCAAAACCGCGGCGGCAGTGGCATTATCGCCATCAAAACCTCCGACCGTAATGGCGAGGTGGTCGAAGGCCATGCCGTACACGAGGAAGATGCTCTTATGCTCGTCACCGCTAACGGCAAAATGATGCGCATGAAAATCTCGGACTTCCGCGTGATCGGGCGCAACACCCAAGGGGTACGCCTCATGAATATGGATACCAACGACAAACTCGTATCCGCGTCCCCCTTCCAACCCGAAGACGATGAAGCGGAAATCATTGCCGACGCCTTGGCAGAGTCCACCGAGACCCCGCCTCCAGTCGAACCCACCGAGGAATAACACGAGCGCATCCTTTCTCCCTCTCCCTGGCGATCACCCCGTGGTCGCCAGCGCCCCTGGGAACGCCAAGCTCCAGTTTGGCTCGTCCCCAGCACGCCCATAGAAAGCCCCTACTCCTCGCGTAAATGCCGGGCGGGGCGTTGTCCCAGAACATGCCAGGTACCAGCGATCCCGATCAATACCACCCCCACCAACCCCGGCAGCAGCACCCCGAATACCCGACCCAGCGCTGGCGCATACTCCATTTTCATCAATCCCCGGATAATTCCGTACCCGGCAACGCTCCCCACAAGCAGACTCAGTACCAGGCCCGCCACTGCGAGCAGCCCAAACTCGGCCACCAACGCCAACATCAGATCCCGCCGCGTAGCCCCGCAGACTTTGGCAATTACCGCCTCGCGAATGCGACGCCGTTGATCTGCCGCAACGGCCCCCGCCAACACAAGAAACCCTGCCAACAGTGCCACCCCAGCAACGGCCCGAAATGCCAGACCGATCCGATTGATGGTGCGCGCAGCCTGGGCTAGCACATCGCGTGTGCCAATGACGGTCACATTCGGGAATGCCGTCGTGATTTCACGAAACAGGTGCCCTTCATCTGCCCCGTCACTATGCACTGATGCCAGCCACGAAGCCGGTGCCCCCGCCAACGCCGATGGATGAAAAACCAACGCAAAATTCAATTGCAAGCTGCTCCAATCCACGGAGCGCCAATTGGCGACAACAGCCTCCAACTCGCGCCCCAACACATTTACCCCGAGCGTGTCGCCCGGCTGCAATCCCAGGCCAGCCCCCAAGTCCGCCGTGATCGAGACCAAGGGCTCTGTTACATCCGCCTCCCACCACGCACCCCGGACAATCTGATTCCCTTCGGGCAGCGCCGCACGATACGTGATGAAACGATCCCCTCGTACCGCCCAACGTACCCCTGGATCAATCGTTGCTTCCCTTACCGGCACCCCCTTGATCGAGGTGATGCGTCCCCGCAGCACGGGGGAATGATCCACCCGAACCACCCCCTCATACTGCGACACACGCGCGATCAACGCCTCGGCTTGATCCCCCTGTATATCCATCACAAAAAAAGCGGGGGCATCCTGCGGCAAGGTCTCCAGCACGAGTCGATCCAGATTTGCCTGCACCTGTGCAAGAATCACAAGTGTCGTCAGCCCCAACCCCAACGCAAAGACAATGCCCCCCGCCGGCGATCCCGGACGCTGAATCGCCGCCAAAGCAAGCCGTGCGGGGGCCCAGGGCGGGCGCCGCAACAAACGGGCAAGGTGCAGCAACGCGCTCGTGAACAAACGAAACACGCCAAACACCAGTAACGCCCCCCCCGCAAACCAGAGCGCGAGAATCCGCTCTGCACTCACCAGCACGGAGAGTCCAATCAGCAGCACAAGTAACGCACCCATGACAAGCAGGATATCCCAGCCTATCGGCTTGCGCGTTGCCAAGGCATATCCCCGGAAGAGCGAGGCGGCTGGCACACCCCGTGCCCCCCCAAGGGCCAACAAAGAAAATAGCAGTGCCGTCAACATCCCGAATAAGGCTGCCGTAACCAAGGGCACAGGATAAAACCCTGCCCGAATAGGCAAAAGGTGCCCCACAAACAAATCTGCCACCCACGGAACGATGGCCGCAACCCCGCAACCGATCAGAATGGCAAGCAGTGCCATCAGTACGATCTGGATCAAATAGGCGCAGAGCACAACTCCCCCCGTTGCCCCCATACACTTCAGCGTGGCAATATGGTGGATCTTGCCCTGCAAGTATCCGCTCACCGCACCATGCACTCCAACACCACCCGCCAGCAAGGCACACAACCCCACAAGCGTCAAATGAAAGGCCATACGCTCCAGAAAATCGCGCACCCGAGGCTCCGCTTGCTGCCACGTCCGAATCCGCCAACCTGCATCCGGAAATTGCCCCTGGATATAGGCTGCCACCGCTCCCGCATCCGCGCTTTCCGCCCAGGCAAGGCGCAATAAATGCCGCGCCAGACTCTCCTCCCCCGCAAGTCCACTCGCCGAGAGCGCATCCTGACTGATCATCAGCCGTGGCCCCAGCGTAAACCCTGCCAGGGAACGATCGGGCTCCTCCACCAAACGCGCCCGAATCGCGACACGAATTCCCCCCACCTCCACGACACTACCAACCGCAATATCCAATCGATCCAGCAACGCCTGCTCCGCCACGCCCCCCCAGATGCCAGCCCGATCCGCTGCAAGTGCATGCTCCAGTACAAGATCAGGCATCAGGCGAACGACCCCATACAACGGATATTGCGCATCGACCGCTTTGATCTCGGCTAACACACGATTGCCCGAATCCGCCGAAAATGGCATGGCACGCAATTCCGTGACCTCGGATAGCGCGCCAACCCCTCCCAGGAAAGCCCGCTCCTCTATTGTAGCCCCTCGATGTAACAGCCGTATCTCCAAATCCCCGCCCAGCAACGCGCGGGCATCCTGCAACAACCCAGCCTGTACCGCCGCAGCAAACACACCGATACTGCCCACCGCCACAACCCCAGGCAACAAACACAACAAAAAAATGCCAAAACCACGCACCCCTCCGCGCATCTCTCGCCGCGCAATCCGTAGCCCGTCGCGCAAAACTTTCACGTAACCCCTCTCTTACCCGCAGCCAACCGCAAAACACCACCTCTCACGTCTCACCGCCCACGGACACCCGCCCATCCACCATCGTCAACTGCCGGTCACAGCGCCCCGCAAGCGCAGCATCATGCGTCACCAGAACAAGCGTCGTGCCATAGCGCTTCTGCATCTCAAACAAAAGGTCTATCACCGCTGCACCGGTATCAAGATCCAGGTTCCCCGTCGGTTCATCAGCCAATATCAGGGCGGGATGCGCCACAAAAGCACGCGCCAAGGCCACACGCTGCTGCTCACCCCCCGAAAGCTGGGACGGATAATGCGCGATACGATCCTGCAACCCCACGATCGACAATGCCGCTTGCGCCTGCTGCCCCGCATCCGATACCCCCGCAAACTCAAGCGGCAACGCCACATTTTCCTGGGCCGTCATCGTCCCAATCAAATGAAACGACTGGAATACAATACCAAGGTTACTGCGACGGAACCGCGCAAGTTGCTCCTCGCCCATGCAAGTTAAATCCTCTCCCGCTACCTTCACACTGCCACGGTTGGGCTGCTCGAGCCCGCCCATTACCATCAAAAGCGTTGTTTTCCCCGCCCCCGAAGGCCCCACAATACTCAACGTCTCCCCGCGGGCAGCCTGCAAGTCAACCCCACGGAGAATGTTGACCGGGCCCCCACCACCCGTTAGGCTGAGCGATACGTCACAAAGTTCAATCATGGAGTCCATATATGCACCACCTCGCAAATTACACACAAAACATACACTACCTTATACGCTTCGTGCGACAGCTTGTCTGCCTTACGTTTATGGCCATTCCCTTGCTGGCCTGCCGCGGCGCTGAGCCGCGGCCCCTGACCATCACCGTGCTCGGCGACAGCCTGACCGCAGGCTACGGGCTCGACGGCGATAGCGCCTTCCCCGCACAACTGCAAACCGCCCTGCGAGAGGCCGGCTGGCCCGTTACCGTTATCAATGCCGGCGTTTCTGGAGACACCACGGCCGCTGGGCGCGCCCGTTTGGACTGGGTCTTGCAAGAGGCCCCCGACGTGCTGATCATCCAGCTCGGTGCAAATGATATGCTCCGAGGACTCCCGCCCGAGCGCGCCCGAAACAATCTGGACGACATCATCACCCGTGGTAAATCCCGCGCCACCCAGGTAATCCTGGCTGGTATGCAAGCCCCCTTGAATCTAGGGCTCGCCTATCGGCGCGAATTCAATCGCATCTACCCCGACTTGGCCGAAAAGCACGACATCCCCCTCTACCCCTTCTTTCTAGAAGGGGTCGCACGCAAAAGCGAACTGAACCTCGATGATGGCATCCACCCCAATGCCCAAGGGATACAGGAAATCGTGCGCAGATTCACACCCTTCCTGCTGCGCCACCTGAACGCAGATAGTGTGTCCCCACCCACCCCAACGGCTTCCCGGATGATCAGTCCAGGGCGAATGTGATTATCTATGCGGCGGCAATGTTGACGTGTGGCACGAAGTGCAATCCGTCCTGAATTGCGCTTGTGATTCTGCCCAGTGTTTTTGCTGTGGGGTTCCCGCGCCGTGATAGCATCCGGTGCAAGCTTTTTTCATCGAATCCGGTTTGCACGGCCAATTCCTTGAAACTGATTTGCGCGTGAACCAGATCGCGAAGCATGGAAAGCCCTTCCGCCGTTTCGCCATTGAGCAAGGCGTCAAGTGCTTCGGCATAGATCGCTTTTGCAAATTCCGTGTCTCGTTTGATTCGCTCTAGAACCGTTGTTCTATATTCTCGTGTCAGTGCCATCGTTTACCGTCCTTGCTTGTATCGTTTCCACCGTTCCACGGCGGTGGCAATGTCTGCCGATTGTTTGCGCTTGTCCCCGCCCCCTAGCAGGATAACGAGCGTGTTGTTTTCAATCCCGTAGTACACGCGATAGCCCGGCCCGAATGTCAGCCGTAACTCTTGAATGCCGCCCTTCAATGCTTTGGAATCCCCGAAGTTCCCGGCTTCCATGCGTCCAATGGATCGGACAATCCTTGCTGCTGTCACGGCATCAAGTCGGTTGAACCATTCTGCAAATGGTGATCGGTCGCCTTCCGTGTATTCACGTATCACATAATTCATGTTCATATAGTAACTTGTATGTTCCTATTGTCAAGTGGTGACTCTCGCTTTTGCCATTGACAGCAATTCGGCTTTGACTGTCTTCCACGTTTTCGCAAAGCGCAAAAAGGGGACACAC
>SLBU01000083.1 GCA_007126175.1 Kiritimatiellia bacterium | reverse complement strand
CACAAATCGGGCGTAGTTCCTTAAGCACCTTCCCTACCAGACCCTCCCCGACCTGCAACCTGATCTTCCCCACCGCTTCCGCACGCAATCCATGCGTGCTGCGTAAAACCAATTCTCCTGATGCATCATCGTATAGGTAGATCGAGCACACTTCCGCTTGCAGGTGCTCCGCAACCATAACAACAGCACGATCCAGAAACCCCTGCAAATCGCTGCTCTCGGATAAGATCGAGCTGATCGCCCCGATATCCGCCAGAAGATTGAAATGATCCTCGATTCGTTGCGCACACATACCCGTAAGACCTTTCCGATACTATCTACACTTATACATTAATGACGTAATTCCGACACGGGGCACCCCCCTGTTTCGTTTAGCCGTCATATTGTATACTACAAGTAAAACACATGGCACAGTATTATTTTCCAAAGATTTGACTTAAATCAAGGTTCTTTGCTTGATTCAGACGTATGTTGCTACCAGTTCGACCGCAAACCTACAACCATAAGGGGGTACCATGAGCAAGCAAGCACATAGCAACAAAGGAGTCGCCATTGACATCATGCAGGCAATCTCCTACGCGGACGATGCCGTCGTGAGCAAAACACTACTCGACAAGAAAGCGGGAACATTAACGCTCTTTTCCTTTGATGTCGGGCAAGGACTGAGTGAGCATACGGCCCCCTATGACGCGACCGTGCAAATCATTGATGGCGAAGCCGAAATCATTATTGCAGGCCAACCCCAAACCGTCAAAGCCGGGGAAATGATGATTATGCCAGCCAACATTCCACACGAACTGCGCGCACAAAAGCGTTTTAAAATGCTGTTAATCATGATTCGCGAGAAAGATCTTTAGCATACAGACACATGCGTGATGGTCACGGATGTACACACAAACAGAAGGAGAATACAAATGAGCATGTTTTGTTATCAATGCGAACAAACCGTCGGGGGCAAGGGCTGCACCGCATTCGGCGTATGTGGAAAATCACCAGATGTAGCGGCATTGCAGGATTTACTCGTATATGCCAGCAAAGGCATCGCCGCCTATGCGTATCCCGCTCAGAAAGCCGGAGCCGATGTCCGCGAAATCGGACGTTTCATCATTAAAGCCCTCTTCACCACAGTCACGAATGTGAACTTCGATGAAGACCGCATGGTGGAAGTCCTCCGCGAAGCAGGGCGTGTCAAACAAACCGCGGCAGACCTATGCGCTACTGTGGGTGCAACCCCCCTCGAGGTAGGCCCCGCAGATTGGCAGCCCGCCAGCAAAGCTGAAATGATCCAGGAGTCCGCGGCCATCAGTATTGCCGAACGGATGACGAGCCAAGGCCCCGATGTAACGGCCCTGCAAGAGCTACTGACCTACGGACTCAAGGGCATGGCCGCATATAGTGAACATGCACGCATTCTCGGACAAGAAGACGATACCATCTACGCATTCTTTATCGAGACCCTTGCCACACTGGCGACGGACCCCGGGAATGTCGATGAACTCGTGGCGCTGAATCTCAAAGCGGGCGAAGTCAACCTCTCGGTCATGGGCTTGCTGGATGCTGCCAATACCGGCGCGTACGGAAACCCGGAGCCAACCCCGGTGCGGATTCACCCGCGTAAGGGCAAAGCCATTCTCGTTTCCGGCCATGATCTCAAAGATCTCGCCGAGCTGCTGAAACAAACCGAGGGCACTGGCATCAATGTCTATACCCACGGAGAGATGCTGCCCGCACACGGCTACCCGGAACTGAAAAAGTACAGCCATCTGGCAGGCAACTACGGTGGCGCCTGGCAGGATCAGCAAAAGGAATTTGATGCATTTCCCGGCGCCATCCTGATGACGACCAACTGCATCCAGAAACCACGCGAAACCTACAAGGCGCGCATCTACACAACCGGACTGGTAGCCTGGCCCGGCGTTGAACATGTCAATGACCACAACTTCAAGACTGTGATTGATGCCGCACTGGAAGCGGAAGGCTTTACCGAGGACGGCCCCGACGACACGATCCTGGTCGGCTTCGGGCACCATGCCGTTCTCGGCGTCGCAGACAAGGTCATCGATGCCGTCAAGGCCGGCCAAATCCGCCACTTCTTCCTCATCGGCGGGTGCGATGGTGCCAAACCCGGCCGAAATTACTATACGGACTTTGCCGAACAAACGCCGGATGACACCGTTATCCTGACGCTCGCTTGCGGCAAATTCCGCTTCAACAAGATGCAGTTCGGAGACATCGGCGGGATTCCCCGCCTACTGGATGTTGGCCAATGCAACGATGCTTACTCCGCCATCCAGATCGCCGTGGCACTGGCCAATGCCTTCGAAACAGATGTAAATAGCTTGCCCCTATCCATGATTCTCTCATGGTACGAGCAGAAAGCCATCTGCATCCTGCTAACCTTGCTACATCTCGGAATCCGGGATATCCGCGTCGGGCCCAGCCTGCCCGCATTCATCACACCGGCCATCCTCGATGTCCTCGTGAAGAACTTCAACATCATGCCGGTTTCAACGGCCGAAGAAGATCTCAAAACAATCCTAGGCT
>SLBU01000013.1 GCA_007126175.1 Kiritimatiellia bacterium | reverse complement strand
TCTTGCGAAAGATCCCTACATCTGAAACGACTTCCCTAAATATAACTCCCGGCTCATCTCATCCTGAATCAAAAACGAACTTTTGCCCTCCCGCAATACTTTTCCTTCGAAGAGCAAATAGGCACGATCCACAATCGAAAGCGTCTCACGCACATTGTGATCCGTGATCAAGATGCCCAGGCCCCGCTGCTGCAACTTGATAATAATGTTCTGTACATCTGCAACCGCCAGTGGATCCACGCCACTGAAAGGCTCATCCAACATCAGAATCGACGGCTCCCGCACGAGCGCACGGGTGATCTCCAGCCGCCGACGCTCACCGCCGCTCAAGGTATAGGCCATCTGGTCCCCCAGTCGACTCAAATCCAATTCATCCAACAACACATCCAGACGGCGAAATTGCTCGGCACGCGAAATCCCCAACGTCTCCAGAATCGCCAGCACATTCTGCCGCACCGTCAAACGGCGAAACACGGAAGGCTCTTGCGCCAGATATCCAATTCCCAGACGCGCCCGCTGAAACATCGGGCGTCCGGTAACATCTTTTCCATCCAGAAAGACCCGCCCACCATCCGGTTTCACCAAGCCCACAATCATATAGAAGGACGTTGTTTTCCCAGCACCATTGGGACCAAGCAAACCAACAATTTCCCCCCGCCTCACATGGATCGAAACATCCGAAACCACCGTTTTCCCCTTGTAAACCTTTTGCAGATTGCTGGCTTCGATCAGCAGATCTGCCTGACGGTTTTCCTGTGTGTCTCGCTCTGGCAACAAATCATTCACATTACACTCTCCCGATTGCCTGCCCCCCCCTACGACGCGCCTCCTCATCGTCCGGATGGTAGCACCCCTTCCCCCCCTGCCGGCAACACCACCAGCCGGGCAGGCTTCGCAATCACTTTCTCCGAAGTCGTGAAAATCTGAATTTCATCCCCTTGCAATTCCTCTACGCCCCGATACAAACGGGCATTCTCAGTCAGCACAATGGAACCATCGGTGGCCCGATATACGGCCCGCCCAGCACGGGCATGACGGTCCCCCTGAACAATATGCACATTCTCACGCGCTACCACAGAATCGATCTGGTTATTCTCATCAAAATAGACGTACAGTTTTTCACAGGTCAAAGTCACCTGATGGTCGACAACACGTACACTTCCCTCAAACACAGCGATCGAACGCTGATAGTCGAAAAGCAACGTATCGGAGGTGATAACCGTCTTATCCGTTTCATTTGTCTCTGCCTGAACGCCCAGTACCGCGCCCAGTAAGAGCCCAAGCAACATACTACTCCTGATTCTCTGCTTCACGCGGATCTCCTATTCTTTCCCGGAACATTTCAGACGGAAACGTCAGGCGCACGCGCCGCAGAATGCGGATCGTTTCAGCCGTTCCATTCCATTCAAACCCTTCCCCCGTCAATAACAACCGCTCACGCATCAGGGAAACCGGACGCGCAGAATGTCCCCGTAGCCCGACCCGGTCTACCGTCGCTTGCGCAGCCCGGATCGTTACATCCTCACGCCCTTCCTGGGTAAAGAGCCGGAAGGCCACATCCTGGGCCTCAATCGTCCCGTCTTCCAAAACACGCGCCT
Organism: Kiritimatiellia bacterium; assembly: GCA_007126175.1. GTDB lineage: Bacteria > Verrucomicrobiota > Kiritimatiellia > UBA8416 > UBA8416 > T3Sed10-140. The sequence continues at coordinate 8,333 of SLBU01000013.1, read as the reverse complement.
CCTTGGCCTGCAACTCATGCTTGAGCGTACCATCCAGGTAAAAATCCACCGGCACACGCAAGCCTTGTAAAGGCTGAACCGTACCAAGAGCGGCACGGGTCCACCAGCACACACTCATAACAAGAATCATAAGATTACGAGACAATTTCATGGATCGCTTTCAGTTGCCGCCATAGCCCGCGAATGTGTCGAAACGCAATGGCATTCGGACCATCGGAGAGCGCTTTCGCGGGATTAACGTGCGTTTCCGCAAATACGGCATCGCACCCTGCCGCCACTGCGGCACGGGCAAGATACGGCACCAGATGACCATCGCCCGCGGTCGTGCCTTCCCCCGCCCCCGGACGCTGGACACTGTGCGTAGCATCAAACACCACGGGATACCCCAGTGCACGCAGCAGTGGCAGATTCCGCATGTCGGCCACAAGATTCCGATATCCGAAGGTCGACCCGCGTTCGGTCAATAAAATCTGCTGGTTGCCAGTCGTAGCCACCTTGTTCGCCGCATACACCATATCTTCTGCCCCAAGAAACTGGCCTTTCTTGATGTTAATCACACAACCCGTCGCCCCTGCCGCCAGCAATAAATCGGTCTGACGACACAAAAAAGCCGGAATTTGCAATACATCCACTACTTGCCCCGCAAGTTGGGCCTGCACCTCAGTATGCACATCCGTCAATATAGGCATGCCGTAACGGCTACGTACCTCCTCCAGAATCGCCAACCCCACCGCAAGACCGGGCCCCCGATACGAATCCACCGACGTCCGATTCGCCTTATCAAACGAGGCCTTGAAAATCAGCGGAATCCCCTCCGCCTCGGCCAACGCATGCAGCTTGCCTGCCAAGGCCAAACACGACCGACGGCTCTCAATCACGCAAGGACCAGCGATCAAGACCAAAGGCCGCCCTGCCCCCACTTGAACATTCCCGATTTTTACTGCCTTATCCATGCCGTTCTTGCTCCTGTAACAGACGTTCGACCATAACCACATCTGCTGGCGTATCCACCCCCACAGACGTTTCCTTTGTCTCAATCACCAACATACGGCACCCGATATGCAAGGCCCGCAACTGCTCCAATTTCTCCATCTGCTCCAGCAAACAAGGCGGCTCAGCCACCAGCCGCATCAGAAATTCCTGCCGATACGCATACAACCCAATGTGCCGCCAGTACACAGGACGCCCCGCAACCAGCAACTTCGCCCCTCCGTCCCGGTTATATGGTATCACGGATCGCGAAAAAAACAAGGCTTGCTGCCGAGCATCTGTCACCACCTTCACCACCGAGGAATCCTGCAGCGCATTCTCATCGAGCAGCGGCGCGGCAGCGGTTCCCATATCCCAGGTTTCGTTTCGCATACGCTGCACCAGGCAATCAACCAAAGCCGGATCCAGTAAGGGTTCATCCCCTTGGAGATTTACCACCAGATCGGCCTCCAACCCCGTGATCGCCTCCGCAATCCGATCAGTGCCCGATGGATGATCCGACCGCGTCATAACAACCCGCCCGCCAAACGATTGCACCACATCCCGGATGCGATCATCATCTGTTGCAACCAATACCGCATCCAACGCCGCACACGCCTGCGCACGCTCTACCACATGCTGCACCAAAGGCTTGCCACAAATCGGAAGCAGGCTCTTGCCCGGCAACCGCGTGGACCCCCACCGCGAAGGAATTACCCCGATCACACGCATGTGGCCCCCGTCTCTTCACATTGCTCGACAAAATCAAGTAATTCCCCCCTATTGCAGGTCGCGGTTCCCACTTTCCCCACAACGACCCCCGAGGCATAGTTGGCCATCTGCGCCGCTTCCGCATAGCTCGCCCCCGCTGCAAGCGAAAGCACGGCCGTGGCAATGAAGGTATCCCCCGCCCCCGAAACATCGAACACCGCACGCGCTTGCGTCGGCAGAATCTGTTCGTCACCCTCCGCTGGCCGCACATAAACCCCACGTGGTCCGAGCGTAATCATCAAGCACTCCGTTTGCCAACGCCCAGCCAGAACCGCACCCGTATCGCGAAGGCCCGCAGGAATCGCCCCCCCATCGCCCACCGATAGCGGTTGCTCCGCTATACCCGCGGCCATGCAAGCCTCGCGGTAATTTGGCGTTGCCACCGTCATCCAGGGAATCTGCAACTGATGGTTATCTTTAGGATCAAACCCGGCCGGAATGCCGCGCACGGCAGCCGACGCCAGCAGAACATCCACAAGGGTCTGATCCACAACGCCTTTGCCATAATCCTCAATCAGCACCGCGTCCACATCCTCGGCACAGGCAGCCACACGATCCCGCAACTCCGCCCCAACCGCACCAAATTCCGCCGGCGTCGACTCCCGATCCACCCGCACAATCTGCTGCCGGTCAGCAATGACGCGCGTCTTCACCGTTGTCTGCACGCTCTCTACACGTACGATACCCGTAACCGGCAAACCTGCTGCCCCCAACACCCGTTCGAGCTCATCCCCAGCAGCATCCTCTCCCGTTACCCCGCACACCAAGCCCATCGCACCCAGCGACTGGATATTCAGGGCCACATTACTCGCCCCCCCCGGTCGCGATTCCTCACGATGCACATGCAACACGGGCACCGGAGCCTCTGGCGAAATACGCTCAACTGTACCAAAAACATATCGGTCCAACATCATGTCGCCCGCCACCAGGATTCGTAGCCGCGGAAAAATACCTAGTAGCTCTGCGGCGCGTGCTCTCGTCAACATAGACAACCCTTTCCTCTCATTCGGAAAATGCCACGGGTGGTAGAACCCCATTGCGCAGGATCTCCACATAATCATCCCCGCCACGCGTCAACCATTCCCACTCGAGATTGCGAATCGAACCCAGCGCATTCTCGGCCACCCCCGGATAAGCGATCCGGTAATAATACATGCGCCCAGAGGGTACATCCACAGGTTCCATCTGAAACTGCAACTGCCGCACGGATGCCACCGGGACACCCTCGGCATTCACCCAGAGAACATCCAGGTTGTCCAACGCAACGCGCCAGCGTCCCTGTAGATGGGCCGTAGCCCGCATAACATCGATCGCCCCGGCCTCGCGCAAGCCAGCCAGGCGTACCAGGCTGCGGGATACCGTAAAGGGTGCATCTTCGCGTAGCCCCTGATCAAACCACACGCGCCCCCCACGAAGACGCAAAGTCCATTGCCAAAGCCGACGCCCGAATCGAAGCTCCTGAATTTGGAAACCGGCCTCACCCGCTGCGGACGTTTCCACACCACGTAACACCAGTACATAAGGCCAGCCCACGTAGCTGTCAGTAATGTGTACGTCGAGACCGGTCCGGTCAGAGATCCGCCCGGCCACCAGCGCACGAAACCCATCCGAACGCGCAACAAACCAGCCCGTCACGGCCAGAATCAACAGCAGCACCAGCAGTAAAAACAGCCAGCCCTGCAAAAGCCCCCCGCGCCGCCCTGAAACCATTTTCATACATCCTCTCCCGGTTTGGGCCGCGGGCCAAACAGCGCCGTGCCGACCCGGACCATCGTTGCACCTTCCTCGATCGCAACCGCCAGGTCATGAGACATACCCATCGACAAAACCTCCAATGGCCATCCACAGGCACCGACCCATGCATCCCGCAATTCCCGTAACCGACAAAAATGACGGCGGCTATCCTCCGGATCCGCGGTAAAGGGCGCAATCGTCATCAGGCCATCCACCTGGACATAGCGCAACGAAGGGACGTAGTCCAGCACCGCAGGTACCGCATCCGGAGCAAAACCATATTTACTCGCTTCTCCAGACACATTCACTTCCAGGCAAACCTGTATCGAACGTCCCGCTTCCGCAGCACAGGTTTCCAGCCGCTCCAGCAAACGCAAGGAATCCACGCCATGCAGACGCGAGAAAAGAGCAATCGCCAGCGGCACCTTATTGCGCTGCAGGTGCCCGATCCCATGCCACTCCAGGCCACTGGCACATGCAGGAATCTTTTGGGCCGCTTCCTGCACCCGACTTTCGCCAAAGATCCGGCAACCGAGGCGCGCCAAGCTGTCAACATCCTCGGGGGGATATGTCTTGCTAACCGCAACCAGTTCCACCGCATCCGGCCCACGCCCACTGCGCGCACAAGCCGCCGCAATCCGTTCCTGAATGGCTGCCAGGCGTTCTGCCATTGCGTTACTCATGCCTCCCGCCTTCCTTCCAACGCGCGGCCCAACGTTACCGCATCGGCAAAACGCACCCCACTCCCGGCAGGGATCCCATAGGCCGGATGCGTAACCCTCACCCCGCGCTCGCGCAACAGCGCACGAACCAACCCGGCCGTTGCTTCGCCCTCCAAATCGGTGTTCAACGCCAATACCACCTCACGAACCCCCTCTTCCCGTACACGTTTGATCAGCGCACGCAACCGGATGTCATTCGGCCCTTCCCCACGTAACGGCGAGATGCGCCCCAGCAACACATGATAACGCCCCGCAAACGCACCGGTTTCTTCAATCGCATCAATGTCCGCAGGATCTTCCACCACACAAAGCAACGTATGATCACGACCTGCGTCGGTACAATAAACACACGGATCACGATCCACCGAGGTCAAGGCTCCACACGTCCCGCAAAACCGGACCTCACGCCGAACCTGGTCCAACGCAGATACCAATGCCGCCGCCATCCGATCCGGCTCAGCGGCCAACTTCACCGCCATTCGTCCCGCAGAGCGACGACCGATCCCTGGCAACCGACTCAAGGCTTCCGTGAGCTTTTCCAGTGCCTCCAAACTCATGCCCTACCCTAGGTTACCCATCATTTCTGATAATCCCCCAAGCCCCCCTTGCATCTTGGACATCTCCGTCCCCGCGGTCTTCTTGGCGGCATTCAACGCCGCATTCACCGTCGTCAACAGGATCTTCTCCACACGCTCGAGTTTCAACTCTTCCAACGCAGAGGGGTCGATCGTAATACTCTTAATGCTCATGTCCCCACGCGCCGAAACCGTAATCTTGCCATTATTGCTCTTGACCTCGACCACCTTCTTCTCAAGCTCCTTCTGCATCTTCTTCATCTGCTTGCGCATACCGGCAGCCTGCTGCATCATTTTCATCATATTCGCCATGATCGTATTCTCCTTTTATCTCTTAATATTGACAATTTCCGTGCATGCTATGACACGCCCCGGATATCCGCAACCTCTCCATTGAACGCTTCTAAAACCGCTTGTACATGGGGATCCTGGTACCAAGCCGCACGCGAGTTCCGACTCGACGAAGCATGCGCCCCCGCCCCCGTATTTTCACAAACCACACTTTCCGCAATCGCGGCGGGCACCTCCACCGCAGGGGCAGGACCATCAAACCCCTGCAGACGCACAACCACATCGCGATCCAGATAACGACGCAAAATCTGATGTAACCCTGACTGCAGGCGCGTATGCCGCAACACTTCCATCCGTTCCCGGAATTCCAGCGGATACCCCAACACCACATGATCCCCCTCCACCTCCAGCGGAACCAGATCCATCAGCGCAGCAGCCGAACCAACCGCGATCTTACTGACCCGCTTGACTACCTCCGGCCAACAGGCCTGCAAACGCGCCATCATATGCAAATCCGACTCGGCCACACCCAGCGGCAACGCCGCGGGCGCAGCAGGCGCCTCTTCAAGCTCGCGCGCTACCGACGAAGGTGCCGATGCAACGGCCCGCGAACGAAAATCCACCTCCTGCCTCACACCCCGGGCTGCCACAGGTCCTCGCCCAACGCCACCACCGTCCTCCCGCAATGCCTGAATCTTCTCCAGAATCTCTTCCAACGTAACAACCGTCGCCGCACGCGCACAACGGATCAGCACCGTCTCCAACAGTACCCGGCGCGATAACGCATACCGCATCCGATCTTCCGCATCCGACAGCATCGTCACCACCCGCAAAAGCCGACCCGTATTACTCTTACCGACCTGCCCCTCCAACACCGAAACCTGCTCCGCGGGCAACGCCAACTCCTTGCCAGGATTCTCCACATGTAAACATACCAGCAGATTCCGAAAATACCCGATCAATTCCACCAATAACCGCTGCAAATCCTTACCCGCGTCATCCAAGTCCCCCGTGATCCGTAGAAGCACGCGAATATCCCCTTCGAGAATGCCATCCACCAGACGCTCGATCGTCTCGCGCGACACCAACCCAAACACCGCCAGCACATCGGCCTCCGTGATCGTATTGCCCGTAAACGCAATCAATTGATCCAACGCCGACTCGGCATCACGCAGCCCCCCTTCCGCGCCACGGGCAACCGCGAGCAGCGCATCGGGCTCCGCACGCACCTGATCCGATTCCACGATCTGCGTCAACCGATCCACAATCTGCCCCACCGGAATCCGCCGCAGATCAAAGCGCTGGCAGCGCGAAATAATCGTCGGCAGCACCTTTTCCGGTTCGGTCGTCGCAAAGATGAACTTTACGTGCGACGGCGGCTCTTCCAGCGTTTTTAACAAAGCATTGAAAGCACCTGCCGAGAGCATGTGCACCTCGTCGATCAAGTAGATCTTGAACGCCCCCCGAACCGGTGCAAACTTTACCGTATCGCGCAGCTCACGCACCTGCTCCACATTGTTATTGGACGCGCCATCGATCTCAATCACATCCAGACTGTTGCCGGCCGCAATTTCCAAACAACTCGAACAACGATCGCAGGGCGTCTCCGTCGGACCCCCGTTCTCACAGCACAATGCCTTCGCAAAAATGCGTGCAATCGAGGTCTTACCGATACCGCGCGGCCCCACGAAAAGATATGCATGATGCAACCGCCCATTGCGAATCGCATTGCAGAGCGTACGCGTAACATGCTCCTGCCCCACTACATCGCCAAACTGTTTCGGGCGCCACTTGCGCGCCAATGCTTCATACCCCATTACCGTAGCCTCCAGATCATCCCGGCAGCATTGCCGGCAGCTCCCATCCGTGTTGTGCTGCACCTAGCTGGATCAATCATCCGCACGCTTGATTTCCTGATCCAGATAGGTCAGGACATCACAGAACCGTTTCGCATTCCCACCATCCACACGCACCAGATCTTGATGCGCCGCCCGCATGGTCTCCAAGGTCTCGTCCTTGCCGGCAACGTGCTTCATTTCCTGCACTTCGTCCTCCGGAACAAAAGCAGGCTCCTCCGTTTCATCACGATCATAGCATGTGATGATTCGCTCAAGCCCCAGCGTAGCCAGCATCGAATGCGTGCGCGCATTTAGCCCCCGCAACGTCACCTGTATCTTCTCGTCGCCCCCCAACGGCCACATCGCAATCCCTGCCAGAACCCCCATGAACGTGCTGTCGAGCGTTGTGCATTCAGACATATTGAACTGCAGGGTCCGACACCCCTTGCTGATGACGGACACACTGAAGCGTTTCAAGGCTGGCGCCAGCTTGAACGTAGCCCGCCCAACCGGTTTTACAAAAGCCTGCTTGTCATGAACTGCAACCAGCAAACGATCACTCAAAAAAACACCCCCATGCCCATAAAGCGCTACAAATATGCCCAGCGTAGCGCATTCCCCCCATGCCGTCCAGCGCATTCCCCCCTGAGGCGGCGCTCAGTCCCGCACCTCCGCACGCGGCAGTTGCAAACGAATGTGCAACTCCCGAAGCTGCTTCTCGTGTACCGGGCTCGGGGCATCCATCATCAGATCCTGTGCCCGCTGATTCATCGGAAAAGCAATGACCTCCCGAATATTGGTCTCCTGTGCCAGCAGCATCACGATCCGATCCACCCCGGGCGCCAGCCCCCCATGCGGCGGTGCCCCCAGGCGGAACGCACGAATCAGTGCACCAAAACGTTCATCCACCGTCTCAGGCGGGTAGCCCGCAATCTCAAATGCCTTATACATTACTTCTGGCAAATGATTCCGGATCGCGCCACTGGACAACTCGCAGCCATTACACACAATGTCATACTGATACGCCAGGATATCGAGCGGATCCTTCTGCTCCAACGCCTCCATCCCGCCCTGTGGCATCGAAAACGGATTATGCGAAAACCCGACACGCCCCATCTCCTCCTCATAGGCAAACATCGGAAAGTCCACGATCCAGCAAAAACGATAGATGCCGCTCGGAATCAAATCCAAATCGTGCCCCAGCTTTGTGCGGACCTCCCCGGCAATCCGACTGGCTGGCCCCTCCTTGTCGCTCACAAAGAACAACACATCGCCATCCTCCATGCCGCAGCGCGCGGCGAGCGCCTCCAGATCCGCGGGTTGCAGGAACTTGAAGATCGGTCCCTTTACCGCGCCATCCTGCCAAACCAGATAGGCCAACCCTTTCGATCCAACCCCTTGGGCAAACGCAACCATCTTATCAAAGAAGCTGC
>SLBU01000116.1 GCA_007126175.1 Kiritimatiellia bacterium | reverse complement strand
TGCCGCCATAACAGCCAAAGGCCTCGGCCCCGACATCGTCCGCCAGGATAAACAGAATGTTCGGCCTCGCCGAGGCACTGCCCGTGCCAAACAGCAGCGTAAGGATCGCCGACGTAGCGGCCCCCTGAATGCGCCGCGCCATAAAACGATATCCATCCCTGAAAAAACGTGTTTTTTTCATATTCACACTCCCTTTATATGCCTCGTTTACCCTTGGGTATACATTTCGCCAACACCAAGTCGACAGCCACTATTTGGACCGAAAACAAAAGCATAACACATTGGCGGCAACCTGTAACTATTTTTGTGTCATGATTCTGATCCAGGGCAGACGCATCTAAATTTTAGCTGAGCATGAACAGCTCACCACGGAGGCTCGGAGAGTTTGGTAACGGAATAATTCGGTTAAGCGGGCCTGCCTCGCGCAGCCTTCGGTGAAGTGGGGTCGGGTAAGGGTATCCGAGTAAGGGTTGCGGTTAAGTGGGGCCGTTTAAGAGTGCGTTTGCGTGTTGATTGAAAACACTTACTCGCTTTCTTAACCGCCACCCTTAACCGGATACCCTTACCCGACCTGCTTCCAACGACTCCGGTTGATTACCAGTTGCTCCACCACAACTGTCGCGTGAATCCGCCTCCGTGGTGAGATACCCTTTCCCGTACACGTCGCGCACCCGCCCTTCGCCCTCCGGGGCTACGGCGCGGCAGGCAGCGCGACGGCTACAGGGCTGTAGCAGCGGTGCTGTGCGCCGCTTCTCCGGCGTCGCGCACAGCGCGACGGCTACAGGACTCGTCGCGCACAGCGCGACGGCTACAGTGTAGCAGCGGTGCTGGGTGTTGGGCGTTGAAAGGATCCAGCACAGGGGTGACTTTAGCAATCCACACTACACGGTTTGAAGCGTCGATTGCAAAAGCCATTTCCAAATCGGTATCACCTCAATGGTTCCGTGAGGGGCGTCTATAATCGCCTCTTCATCACGGGTCACCACGACGGCACGACAGCCGGGTTGTTCTGACTGGGCTTCCCTCAGGGCCGTAAGCTCCCGCTCTCTTGTTTCACTACCCTCAGGCATTTGCTCGCAAACCTGTACCAGACAAACCTGTCCCGAATCCTCCTTCCATGCAAAATCAACTTCCCGGCCATTGCGGGTTCGGTAATAGAAAAGGGACCGTCCACAGCGGCGACCGTCAATAAACACCATGTTTTCAAGCAGGTGCCCGCTGTTTACAAGAATACCAGTAGAACAGGATCGAACCATCGCATGATCAACCGCATAAATCTTTTTCGGATTAGCCAACTGGCGACTTAGGGACGCATCAAACAGCCTGACCGAAAACAGGGCATAAGCATCTTCAAACCAATCCAACATCTCGCCGACAAACGTTTTACTGATTCTATGGCCTTGTGATTTCAGATATCCTGTCATCGTATTGATGGAATAGAGTGACGCAACCGAATTGAGGAGACGGTACGCGGCATCCCGCACCGCGCGAGGATGAATGGCATCGCACCGATCCACCACATCGCGAAAAATCATCGTCTTGAAATAGTCCTGATGGATCATCACCTGCAACGGTTCGTCAACATTCAACACCTCAGGGAAGCCGCCTTTATCCCAGTATTCCGAAAATGCCTTACGTACCCGCAGGCGAGCGGCCTGCCCCTGCAAGTCCGGGGCGATTCCCCGTGCATCAAGAAACTCGGCAAATGAGAATGGGAACAATTCCCAGGCCAAGGATCGTCCGCGCATCGCGGTGCCGACTTCGTGAGCTAGAAGGCGTACGGAGGAGCCGGAGAGATAAACGCCCATGTTCTCTACGCGCAGAAGGCGATCGACAAACATCTCCCAGCCTGAACACAGCTGAATCTCATCCAGAAAACAATGGAGTCCACCTCGGCCCCGTTTATCGGGGTAAAGTGAAAAATAAGCTTCGGTAATTAGGTCCAGCCGCCCTTGGCGAACGGGTTCAAGCCGATCATCGAAAAAATTCAGATAAATAAAGTCTTCACGCGGAATGCCCTCATTCAGAAGGCGCCCCATAACCTGGTGAAGGAATGTGGACTTTCCGCAACGACGGACGCCAATGCAGGCCAGCGCCTTCCCCGGCAGTAGCTGATAGTTTAGATGACGCGGAACGCCCGTAAACCAATCTTGTTGCTGTGCTTCAATCAACAGGTCCTGTATTAAAGTCAGTTCGCTCATACCCCTAATGTGGCAAAGTATCTGACCGATGTAAAGCGTAATAGAAAAAGATATTGACCGATATTCCCAGGTTCTCCCGGCATCATTCGCAGTGCCTCGGTGTCTCGAGCGTAGCGGGTGGTGTATATTTATCTTTTTTCGCCGGGGCGTCGCCAGGGCACTTCCTGTGCCTTTTCCATGTGCGCGGTGAGAACCTTGATCATTTCATCTCTCTTTTCTGGCATTGCTGAGGCCAGATCCCGCTTTTCATAGGGGTCATCTTTCATATTGAATAATTCGAATTTGCCTCCTGGGGTATCCCGCACCAGCTTCCAGTCGCCATAACGCATACTTTCCTTGGTCCCACGCTGA
>SLBU01000200.1 GCA_007126175.1 Kiritimatiellia bacterium | reverse complement strand
TGGTGGTAACGGGATTGCGCATACACCAGGGGGCGACCGCCAGCCCCCAGATACAAGCCCTGCACATCACCGATCACAATCTGGTGATCCCCACTGGAAACCTGCTCGAAGACCCGGCAAGCGACCGAAGCCACTGCCCCATGCAGACGCGGACACGCCTTCCAGGGCGCAAAACGAAAGGACGGCACCCCGCTGCCCTTCCAATAGCCCGAAAAATAGACCGAAAGCGACGCCTGATCTTCCCGCAGGATGTTGACCGAAAAAGTCCCTTCGCGCCGAATCGCCGCCAAACAATGACTTTCGTTCGTAATGCAGACCAGCAAACGCAGGGGTTCTAAGGACACAGACGTAACCGCATTTGCGGTCATTGCATGCAATCGCTCCCCCCAACCCGTCGCGATCACGGTTACACCCGTTACAAATCGCCCCATCGCTTCTCGGAAATGAATTTGATCCACACCTGACATGCCTGTAAGCAATACCCCCATCTGCACGAACAATCAACACACTTTGTTAAATAAGTTTTATTTTGACTTAATTAAAGGGTAGCGCTAGATTCTGGGTTCACGCAGGGAGAAAGGAAAGAGATGGCAGAATTATTACAAACGAGCGATCGACAGTATCGACATGGCTTTGTAACGGATGTCGAGCAGGATACGTTTCCCATCGGCTTGAATGAGTCGGTCATACGACAGATATCGGCCCGCAAGCATGAGCCCCCCTTTCTGTTGGATTTTCGGTTAAAGGCCTACCGCTGGTGGAAAGAGCAGTCTCCTCCGCACTGGGCAGCGCTGGATATTCCCCCCATCGACTTCAACGATATCAGCTATTTCTCAGCGCCAACGTCACTCCGGGATGGTCCCAAAAGCCTCGATGAGGTAGATCCGGAATTACTGCGGACCTTCGACCGGCTGGGGGTACCCCTGCATGAACGCGAGCGGCTGGCGGGCGTCGCCGTTGACGCCGTTTTCGATAGTGTCTCCGTGGGGACCACGCATTCCGAAATGCTCGCCGAGCACGGCATTATTTTCTGTTCGTTCTCGGAAGCCGCCCAGAAGCACCCCGAGATCGTGGAAAAGTACCTTGGTCGGATCGTGCCCCCAACAGACAACTTCTATGCCGCCTTGAACTCGGCCGTGTTTTCCGATGGCTCCTTCGTGTTTGTTCCCAAAGGCGTGAAGTGTCCCATTGATCTATCTACCTATTTCCGCATCAATGCCTCCAACACAGGGCAATTTGAACGCACGCTGATTATTGCCGAGGAAGGAGCCAGCGTTTCGTATGTGGAAGGCTGCACTGCCCCGATGCGCGACAACAACCAACTCCATGCAGCCATCGTCGAACTGATCGCGCTGGACGATGCATCGATCAAGTATTCCACCGTGCAGAACTGGTATGGGGGCGATGAAAACGGACGCGGTGGTATTTATAACTTTGTGATCAAGCGTGGCCGTTGCGAGGGTCGCAACTCCCATATTTCCTGGACCCAAGTGGAGGCCGGCTCTGCCATCACATGGAAGTATCCCAGTGTGATCCTCAAAGGAGACAATTCGGTGGGCGAATTCTACTCCGTCGCCTTGACCAACAACCGGATGCAAGCCGACACCGGCACCAAAATGGTGCACATCGGTAAAAACACGCGGAGTACCATCGTATCCAAGGGCATTTCCTGCGAAGAGTCGCGCAACAGCTATCGCGGGCTTGTGCGCGTCGCCCCAGGGGCCGAGAATGCGCGTAACTATTCCCAGTGCGATTCGATGCTGGTCGGCGACCGCTGCTCCGCCAATACCTTCCCTTATCTGGAGGTACATAATCCCAGCGCGATCATCGAACACGAAGCCACCACCTCGCGCATCAGTGACGATCAACTCTTCTACCTGCAAAGCCGCGGGCTGGATCAAGAAGGTGCCGTCTCGCTCCTGGTGAATGGCTTCTGCAAGGAAGTCTTCAAAACCCTGCCATTGGAGTTCTCGGTGGAGGCGGTCAAACTACTCGAAATGAAATTAGAACATAGCGTAGGATAACAACATGAGCATATTGAAAATTGAAGATTTGTGTGTACGGGTTGTGGAGGGTCCCCCCATTCTCAAAGGCATTAACCTGGAGGTAAATGAAGGCCAGATTCACGCCGTCATGGGGCCGAATGGTTCGGGCAAAAGCACGCTGGCCCGGGTGCTGGCCGGCCACCCCGATTACGAGGTAACTGGGGGCACCATCCAGTATAACTACGAAGGCGCCTGGCATGACGTGACCGATATGGAACCACACGAACGTGCCATCGCTGGCATTTTCATGGCCTTCCAGTATCCCGTGGAAGTTCCTGGCGTGAGTAATGTGCTTTTTCTACAAACCGCTTTCAATGCCCAGTGCCGCGCACAGGGCGTACCGGAACTCGATGCCTTTGAATTCCGCAAACTCGTTGCCGAAAAGCGAACGCTCATCGAAATGGACGAATCCTATCTCGATCGCGATGTGAACCTCGATTTTTCCGGCGGCGAGAAAAAACGCAATGAGATCTTGCAGATGGCGGTTCTCAACCCACGCTTAGCCCTTCTGGA
>SLBU01000015.1 GCA_007126175.1 Kiritimatiellia bacterium | reverse complement strand
TGGAAATTCCTTGTTGGATATTGGTTATTGAAACGATTCGTCAAAAATGTCACATACCGTTGATTATCAATGATTAACATTTATGCATCGCACTCCCGTGAGGCCTGCGGAAGAGGGGCAGATGATAACTGCGGGCGCTCCAACGCGACAGCGCACGCCATCTCCCATGTTCATAATGCGTGCGCGTGGATTGTCGCTTTTTTGGGGGCTAGTCGGGCTGCTGGTCGAGTGCACTGATCTTGGCGGCTAGGATGCTGCCCATAGTTCCCCGCGGGCGGCGGCGAGGCGTTGGAGGGCTTCGGGGTAGGCGATGTGTTCCTGTTGCTGGATGCGTGCGTGGAGGGATTCGGGGGTGTCGTCGTCGAGGACGGGGACGGTACGCTGGACGAGGATAGGGCCGGTGTCGGTACCTGCGTCGACGAGGTGGACGGTACAACCGGCGACTTTGACGCCGTATGCAAGGGCTTGCTTCCAGGCGGCGATACCGGGAAAGGCGGGCAGCAGGGATGGGTGGATGTTGAGGATGCGGTTGGGAAAGGCGGCGAGCATGGCGGGTTTGATGATGCGCATGAAGCCGGCAAGTACGACGTAGTCGGTTTGCCAGTCCGCCAGTTGGTGGATGTATTCCTGTTCGGGGTCGCCATCGAGCCTGGTTTTGGAGTTGGGTACGGGAATGTGCCGGGCGGGGATGCTGTGGTGCTTTGCGCGGGCAAGAATACCGGCGTCTTGCACGTCTGTGATAACGCCGACAAGGGTGGCGTTGAGGCTGCCGGCGGCAATGGCATCAATGATCGACTGGCAGTTGGTGCCGCTGCCAGAGCCAAGCACGGCGATGCGGAGGATACGGGATACGGGATGCGGGATACGGGATGTGCGGGGGGAATGTGCGACAGAAAGATTCGGACAGAAAGAACTGGTAGGCTCTGTGGGAGTGGGGGGGAGATTGGTGTTCATGTTGTTTACCAGGTTTGTCGGATGGGGATGCCAGCTTTAACGAGATCTGCCTTGATCTGGGATACGGTGTATTCGCCGGTATGGATCATGCCGGCAATGATGGCGGCATCGGCATGGGCTTGCTCAAAGACGTCGGCAAGATGCTGCGGGTTGCCAGCGCCTCCGGAGGCCACTACGGGCACGGGTACAGCATCCGCAATCAGGCGGGTGAGGGGGATGGCGAAGCCGGCGCGGGTGCCGTCGGCATCCACGGAGTTAACAACAATTTCGCCGACTCCGAGGTCAACGGCTTTACGGGCCCATTCAACGGCATCGATGCCGGTATGCTCGCGAAAGCCACGCACGGTAATTTCGAACCCACTGGGAAAGCGGGGGTCATTGGGCACGGCGAGAGGATCCATACCCAGTACGATACATTGCGCCCCGAAAGCCCGGGACCCCTCGCGGATGATGTGCGGGGTTTTGACGGCAAGGGAGTTGACCGAAATTTTTTCGGCGCCGGCGAGCAGGACGCGTTCCATGTCGGGCAGGCCGGATATGCCGCCACCGACGGCAAAGGGGATGCGCACGGCATGGGCAACTTCGCGCACCATCTCGATGTCGATGGGGCGGCGCTCGGCGGAGGCGGTGATGTCGTAGAAAACCAATTCGTCGCAGCCATCTTCATAATAGCGCGCGGCCATCTCGACCGGGTCGCCGAGTTCGATGTTGTTCTGGAATTTTACGCCTTTGGTGACTTTGCGGTTATGAATGTCGAGACAGGGGATGATTCTGCGAGTGAGCATGGTTATGCGCTCCGGTTCGGGGTCCACTTCGTGAAGTTTTCGAGCAGTTGCAGCCCGATCCGCCCGGATTTTTCAGGGTGGAACTGGGTGGCGAAGATATTCTGGTGCCCGAGGGCAGCGGCAAAGGTTGCGCCAGCATAGGTGGTTTCGGCAAAGCGGTTTTCCGGATGATCGGGTACGGGGTAGAAGCTGTGTACGAAGTAAAACTCGCTTTGATCGGGTATGTTTGCCAGCAGAGGGTGCCGGGTGCTTGCTTGCACGCGATTCCAGCCCATATGGGGCACTTTATCGCGCGGATCGGTTGGTTGAAACCGGATGACCTTTCCTGGAATCAATCCGAGTGTGTCCACACCGCCATCCTCTTCCGAGTGATCCAGAATGATTTGGGTGCCGAGGCAGATGCCGAGGAAGGGAATCTTCTTTTCGACGACATTTCGGATGGTGGAGATGAGGCCCAGATCCTGTACGTTTCGCATTGCCGCCCCGGCGGCTCCCACCCCAGGAAACACGATGCGATCGGCATTGCAAATCACTTCAGGATCCGACGTGATCCGGGCATCTGCGCCGAGCGCGTCAAACGCGAGCTTTACACTGGTAAGATTTCCGGCCTTGTAGTCAATGATGGCGATCATGGTTCACCGCAGCTATTTCTTGGGTAAAGGGTTGTAAAAGAAATGATGTGCCATGCTAGCGTGATGAGAGTCGATCGAGCAACTATAATCGATACGGAAGCAGCAATTTGCATTGATATTGTGAGGTATGTTGGCAGAATGGAGAGACTATGAGTATACAGGAAGATGTGTTGTTGCATCCCGAAGCGTATGATTTCCAGATTGAGACGCTG
>SLBU01000146.1 GCA_007126175.1 Kiritimatiellia bacterium | reverse complement strand
TGTAGGCGGACTCATCCTGTCGCTTTCGTGCCTTTCGCGCCGTTCGTAGTAGCCAATAGCCGTCCGTCACCATTGTCTTTGATTGTGTGTCCCCGTTCTCACCAGCGGGTTTTTGATGTGTGGGCCTGACGATCGATGGCATTCCGGATGTTTTTGACACGCGTACTCGAGAATGCGGCCCAATCCGAAGTCCTGAAGCTGCTCAACCGTTGACCCCAAAGGTACGGCGCACTCCACACCTTGGCGCAGCAGGATAGTGGCCAGCTGCATGGGCATCGGCCAGAAAGGTTTTGAGGGTTGCAATATCCTCACGATAGGTCATGCCGGCCCAATGGGAGTCGGTTGGCAGCAACCGGCAGGTCGCGCGGCCAGCTTGCAAGAGTTGATCGATGGCGGTTGGTAAATAAAATTCCGCTTTTTCGGAATCGGCGTTCGCGGCTAAAAACGGTTCAAATTGTTCTTGTAGTTCAGAAAAAAGGCCGGGCGTAAAGGCCCACATATTCATGGATACGAGTTCGGCTCCTGTAAATTCGCGTGTCGTACCATCATCATTGCGCTGTACAGCGCCCCCACCCGCCTGCCTTTCGATGTGCGTGCATTCCTCGATACAGGCAAGCATGCCCGATGCGTCGCACGTACATATGCCACGCGAGACATGGCCGTGGTCTGATAACGTATTGCGCAAGGGAAATCCCGCCAAGGCATATTGCGAAGTGCCATTTTGTGGTTTGGTCTCTGCCAGGAATTGCGCCAGTTGCTGATAGCTTTCGCGTCCATAAAAATCATCGGCATTGATCACGGCAAAGGGTTCATGCACCACATCGCGCGCTGCCAGCACGGCATGCCCCGTTCCCCACGGTTTGGTCCGGCGAGCCGGAACCGCATTGCCCGCCGGTAGGTCATCCATTTCCTGGTAGGCATAGGCAATGTCCAATTTGCCATCAAAACGGCTAGCGACGGAGGACTGGAATGCTTCAGCAATGTCTTTCCGTATCACAAAGACAACCTTTCCGAAACCTGCCGCCATCGCATCATATACCGAGTAATCGAGAATGAGTTCACCACCGGGACCTACACCTTCAATCTGCTTGAGTCCCCCGAATCGACTTCCCATGCCGGCTGCTAAAACGAGCAATGTTGGGCGCATATATGTTCCTTTGTTATTTGCACATTGATTGTGAATCATGCAGTATCACTCAGTATCGAATATCGGCGATAAACACAAACTCGAAATAGGATCCTCAATTGTATTGCGGGATAAACCGCAATCGGTGAGAGTATGCATTATGTCAGCAACAAATTCATATAGCCAGAAACTCACGCAGGAGCAACAGGATACGCTATCTGCATTACTGGAAGCAGGTAACTATCGCCCCCTGACGGTTCCGCATACCCGCATCGCCGTGCAAGCAGACGATTGCAAAGTGAACCTCTACAACAGTGGCAAGCTCTTGGTGCAAGGCAAAGGCACGAAAGAATTTGTCGAATTCATTCTTGAGCCGCTGGTGTTGCAGGAGGCCAAGCTGGGCTATGAGGCCGAGCTGGATCCCAAGTCCCGTCAGCCTCACCTTGGCGTCGACGAAAGCGGTAAGGGCGACTTTTTTGGGCCGATGGTGATTGCAGCGGCCTATGTGGATGCGGATCTCTTTACGACCATGGAAAAGCTGGGGGTGAAGGATAGCAAGGCGATTGGCAGCGACAAAAAGGCGATGGCAATCGGACAGGAAATCCGCAATCTTCTTGGTAAGCGCTGCGACATTATCAAGATTGGCCCAGCGGCCTACAATCGACTGTATGCAAAAATGCGCAGTGTGAATCGCATTTTGGCATGGGGCCATGCCCAAGTGATCGAAAATGTACTGCCACAGGTGCCCGCCTGTACATTCGCCATTTCGGATCAGTTTGGAGCCAAGGAGTCCGTGCAACGCGCCTTGAAACAGAAGGGACGCGGCATCGAATTGATCCAGCGCCACAAAGCAGAATCGGATATGGCGGTGGCGGCCGCCTCGATTCTGGCGCGGGAACGTTTTCTGCGCGAATTGGAGGCCGCGTCCAAGGCAACCGGCGTGAATTTGCGTAAGGGGGCTTCGGCTCTCGTGCAGGCGGCGGCGGTGGAATTAGTCAAAAAGCACGGTCCCACCGCTCTGCTGAATCACGCCAAGTGCCACTTCCGCACTACGGACCAGGTACTTAAGACCGCTGGTTTCGATCGTACCACCCTCCCCCCCGAGGGGCAGGTTGTCTCGCAGGCGGCCAATGGAATGCCCTGGCAAAAAACTAGCCAGTAACTTCATTGTTTAGCTTTCCTTTGGACGCAATCATCCGGGGCACCCCGGGGCCGGGGCTAGGTTGTAACTTCAATCGTTTTCCAAACTCGTATTCCGC
Organism: Kiritimatiellia bacterium; assembly: GCA_007126175.1. Taxonomy (GTDB): domain Bacteria; phylum Verrucomicrobiota; class Kiritimatiellia; order UBA8416; family UBA8416; genus T3Sed10-140. The sequence continues at coordinate 215 of SLBU01000146.1, read as the reverse complement.
TCTCGTCGCCCGCTATCGTCCACCGGCCGACGAGAGCGGGCGACGAGAACGATTGACTGTATAAAGATTCTCCCCCGCATCATCTGGGCACCCCGGGCCGCAGCAGATTCTCCATGAAATCAACCTGACGTGCTACGCTTGGGAACGGGCCGCCCCAGCTTTCGGAGTACCTCCTGCAAATCGGCCCAGACAGGCTTTTTCATTGCCGAATTGCG
>SLBU01000053.1 GCA_007126175.1 Kiritimatiellia bacterium | reverse complement strand
CCTCCGGCAGTCGCTGCGCTCTGCCCGAAAGCAGTCGTTCAGGCCAATTTTGTTCACAAACTGCTCAATGCGCCCTCCTGGCATCCGCAAAATGTATACGCATGAACCATCAACCGCCTTTTGCGCAATATCATAACAACGCATCCACGCAATAAGAGCACCATCAAGCGAATCGCTCTAAATTGCCCGCTCGTATTGTCCGTCCCCAATTACACCGTCCCCAATTACACCAATTACAAAAAAGAAGAGGCGCGGACACCCGCCACGCCCCACGGAGGGACCACGAAGCCCCAGAAAGGAACATGAACGGGGCCGCGCCAATTGGGCGCGTGCCTGCATGTTTGTTCCTTTCCTTGAAAATTCGTGGTTTTCCGCGGGAGCGAATCTTGCGATTACGCAAAAACTATGTTGTTGATTTTCTTACTGTCTCTTTATCATTCCAATCATTCGATGTGCTGTGGATCAAATACAATGCCAGCAATCCCAGTGTGCTGCCCAGGTTGTAAATACATTTTCACATTACTGTCGGAGTTCGGTAGATGAGGGCGGCGCGGTGGCGTGCCTGGTTCCGCAAGGACCAGGCAAGCAGCAAATAGGCTATAGATACACCTTGAAATCATCGCATACGCGCACCGCGCTCTTCACGCCATCCTCATGAAACCCGTAGCCCCAGTAGGCACCGGCAAAGTGCGTGCGGCCCTCCATGCCACCAATTTCGCGGTAGCGTCGCTGGGCCGCTACCCCCTCGGGGGTAAAGACCGGATGCGCATACTCGTAGCGCCCCCGGATGCTGTCGGGATCTATTTCCCGCACGGGATTCAGCGTTACCAGATACTCGGTACTGGTCTTCAGCCCCTGCAGGATATTCATGTCATACGTGACCGTCACCCGATCGCTTGCCTGCTCGGGCACACAGTAGTTCCAGCTCGACCAAACCTGACGATGTTTCGGTAATTCACCAAGATCCGTATGCAAAATCACTTTATTCATCTGATAGGGCAATGCCCCGAGAATTTCCTGTTCCAATGGCGTCGGATCCGCGAGCAATGCGAGCGCCTGATCACTATGACATGCCAGCACCACATGATCAAACCGCTGGGGCGATTCGCCGGCCGCTGTAAGCATGACATGATCCGCCTCGCGCTTAATGGACAGCACAGGCGTGCGCGTTTGAATCGTACCACGGAATTTTCGCAAAAGAGCCGTCACATAGCTCGACGACCCGCCTTCTACCACAAACCACTGCAAGAGCCGACCGGTATCCAGAAAGCCATGATTGAGAAAAAACTGTACAAACGTTTTTAGCGGGAAGCGATTCATCTGATCCGGTGCAGCCGACCAGATGGCCGCACCAAACGGAATCAAGAAATCTTCCACGAAGGCCTTGGAATAGCCCTTTTCCTGCAAGTATGCCCCGATCTCCTGGTCGTCGCGTGCCTCGCGCTGCAGCATGTCGAAATCCTTCCGGAACTTGCGAATCTCCAGCAGCATACGCAAAAAGGACGGACGCAGGGCATTCTGCCGTTGCGCGAACAGCGCACTCATCGTCGCGAATCCGTATTCAAGCCCGCTGCGACGATTCATCACGCTGAAGCTCATGCTACTGGGCTTGGCCGCAACATCCAGTTGCTCCAGCAGCTTCACAAAATTCGGATAGTTCTCGTGATTAAAGACGATAAATCCTGTGTCAACGTTCACGCCTTCATCCGGCAGGGGGATCGTGTGGGTATGCCCACCAATATAATCCTCGGCCTCATACACCGTGACGTCATGTTCGCGACTTAGCAGATAAGCCGATACCAGACCGGATACCCCACTGCCCACAATGGCTATCTTCATACGGCAGAGCTCCTCAGTTAATCGGCGGTTTAGGTAAGCCTTCCAGGCACATCAATGAACGTAAGCGCTGTTCTTCGGGCAGTTGATAATCCCGCAATTTTCCTTCGAAGTAGGCATCGTAACCGCTTAAGTCCATCAGACCATGCCCAGACCAGTTCATGACAATGGTTTTTTCCTTGCCCTCTTCCTTCGCCTGCTTGGCCTCGCGAATCGCCTGGGCGATGGCATGGGAGGTTTCCGGGGCAGGGATGAACCCTTCCGTGCGGGCCCACAGTACCGCCGACTCGTAGCATTCCAACTGCTCAATGGCATTGGCCTCAATCAAACCCAGATTCAGCGCATGACTGACCATGGGGGCCATGCCGTGGTAGCGCAAGCCACCAGCATGAATGGGCTCGGGAATAAAGGCATGCCCCAGGCTGTGCATCGGCAGCAGGGGGGTCATCATCGCTACATCACCGGTATCATAAACGTACGGTGCGCGCGTAAGGGTCGGGCAAGCGGCGGGTTCGGTGCCGACAATCCGCACATCGCGCCCGCACGCCTTGTCCGCAATAAACGGGAACGCAAGCCCCGCAAAATTGGAACCACCACCAGCACACCCAATCACGATATCCGGATATTCCCCGATTTTCTCGAACTGCTTTTTGGCCTCGAGACCGATGATGCTCTGGTGCAGCATGACATGATTGAGCACGCTCCCGAGCGAGTAGCGGGTATCCTCGCGCTGTACAGCCTGCTCCAAGGCCTCGCTGATCGCAAT
>SLBU01000100.1 GCA_007126175.1 Kiritimatiellia bacterium | reverse complement strand
TCGCTGTTCTGCATCTGCTAGCTTTCTGGAACAGTACAAAACATACCCTGAAAAGCGGGAGGTTGTCCAACTTAAGCAACCTTAAGCAACCTGACCCCCATAAAACCCCTGTGTTTATTGGTGGGCGATACAGAACTCGAATCTGTGACCTCCTGCGTGTGAAGCAGGCGCTCTAACCAACTGAGCTAATCGCCCTCTTGCGAATTGCGTGTATCAATACGCATTACCCCGCCGAATGTCAAGTGTTCCCATGCAATTCTAACACATATCGGTTTGCAACGGGCGCGGGTTTGACGTATACACGGACGAAACAGCGGAGGTATACGATGGGGAGCACACCAAAACGCATGTGCAAATGGGATAAGAAACATTTGAAAAAGGATTTGGAGGCATTTTCGGAATCTGTTTCCGCACCGCAGTATGTCTGTGCGAAATGTATCCGGGTGGCCAATAGCAAAAAAAACCTGTGCGACCCCCAGTCGTTAGAGGGGTAATCCCCCTGACCAGCACCCGTTTTTAGCGTCAGGCGTGCTTGCAAGTGACCGCAGGAAGCGAAGCGAGGAGAGCATTGAAAAAGAAAAGTACGGATAGCCCCCCGGCAAGTGTTTCGGCGCAAGATCTTTTTGCCGTGATCGAGCTGGGGTCCACCTCGGTGCGCATGATTATCGCGCAAGTGCACCGGCACCAGGTGACGCGGATCCTGGATTCCCTGCAGCAATCGATATCGCTCGGGCGGGACACTTTTACCACCGGTGGGATTGGTCGGCGCACAACCGAAGCCTGCGTCTCGGCGATTCAGAGCTTTACGCGCGTCCTGCTCGAATATGGTCTGGCCCCCTCGACGGATCGGGTGCGCGCGGTTGCCAGTAGTGCGGTGCGAGAGGCTACCAATCGGGATGCCTTTCTCGACCGTATCCTGATTGCGACCGGCGTTGAAGTCCAGACACTCGAAGAGGCCGAAATCAACCGATTAACCTACCGTGCGGTTCGTCCCGTGCTGGGAAAACGGATATCGTTCAAGAAGTCTGACACGTTGGTAATTGAGATTGGTGGCGGCAGCACCGAAACGTTGATGTTCCATCGAGGAAAAGTGACCAGTTCCCACATGTATCGTCTCGGGTCGCTGCGCCTGGCCCAGTCGCTGGATGACATGGCCGTGTCGCGACAACGAACGTGGCAGATCATGCGGCAGACCATCGACGAAACCGCCGAACAGATTCGCAATGCCATCTCGCCTACCCGCTCGCTTGGCATTCTGGCGCTTGGGGCGGACATGCGTTTTGCGGCTGCAATCTTGCTCCCCGACTGGGATCGCCACAACTTGACAACCTTATCCGTGGCGGCCCTGCAGGAGCTGACCGATTCGCTGCTCCCGTTAAGTCCGGATGTATTGGTGTCGCGTTACCACCTGTCGTATGAAGATGCGGATACGATCCGACCGGCCCTGCTGATCTATTGCCGCCTGGCGGCACTCTTGAAGGTGAAACGTATTTTTGTGGCAGAAGTGAATCTGCGTACAGGGATGCTCACGGAAATGGCCACCGGCGGCGTCTGGACGGCTGAGTTCAAAGAACAGATTGTAAATTCTGCCCTGGAGGTCGGGGCGCGCTATGGCGTAGACATGCGCCATGCCCGGCATGTGTGCCACTACGCCCTCACGATATTGCACTTCCTGCAACCGCAGCACCGCTTTAATGCTCGAGAAGAGATGATCCTGACCGTGGCTGCATTACTGCATGAAGTGGGGGGCTATATCAATGATCGGGCACACCATAAACACTCGTATTATCTCATTGCCAATAGCGATATTTTCGGTTTCAGCGCACGCGACGTGCAGCTCGCCGCGCTCGTTGCACGTTACCATCGCCGCTCGGCCCCGAAACCGAGTCATACCCCCTTCACGAACCTGAATCGACGGGATCGTCTGATTGTTTCACGCCTGGCCGCCATTTTACGCATTGCCAATGTCTTTGATGTGCAGAAGGATCGTCAGCAGGTTTCGCTGACATGCCAGCAACAGGACCGTTCCCTCGTCATCATCACCAATGCCGTTACGAATTTGCCGTTGATCCAGAAACAGATCAACGAGCGCGCCGACCTCTTCACCCAGATCTACGGTCTGGATGTGGTTGTCCGCCAGACCTTGAAAGGAACCCGTTTATGAGCCCCACCCCTCTCCCCATACTGAATCGAGAATTGAGCTGGTTGGCATTCAATGAACGGGTCCTCGAAGAAGCTGCCGACACTGCCGTCCCCCTGCTTGACCGCTTACTATTCTTGACCATCACCGCCTCTAATCTCGACGAGTTTTTTATGGTGCGCATGGGCGGGTTGAAGCTGATGCAGGAGGCGGGCGTGCAAGAGCCCGACCAATCCGGATTTTCCCCGGCCCAGCAACGTCGGGCCGCGAATGAGGAAATCCGTCGCATTCTCAACAAAATGGAGCTTTTATATCAGCAATCGTTGATACCTGCCATGCAAACCGAAGGGCTCTGTCCCACCTCGCCCGATCAGTTAGACACAACCCAGCAGGAAGACCTGCGATCCCTGTTTGAAAACCGGATCTATCCCGTGATTACGCCGGTTGCGCTGCGCCCAGGCCAACGTCTTCCCTTGTTACGAAATCTGGGGCTGTACGTCCTGGCGGTATTGGCGCCCGCCCCACGCAAACGGATACCACGCTACGCGCTGATTCCGGTGCCTGCGCATTTATCGCGATTCGTTCCGATTGCGGGCAGCACGCCTGATCAATCCGGTTTTGTCCTGCTGGAGGATGCTATTGCCCTGTTCGCGTCGGCCTTCTTTCCCGGCATATCGGTACGTGAGTGTGTTACGTTCCGCACGACACGCAATGCCGATATTCACGTGGACGAAACCTACGCAATGGATCTATCCCGTTCGATGCTGCGGGCGCTACGCCAGCGAAAGACAAGTGGTTGCGTCCGGCTCGAGGTGTCTCATGCCGCGGCATCAACACGATCGATACGCTATCTACAGAAACTACTCAACGTTTCGGCAGCGGAAACCATTACGACGCAGGTTCCATTACAAATCCAGGATTTCCAATCATTTTACGAGAGCGACACGCACAAGCATTTGCGCTATGAAACCTGGAAGCCTTGTCAACCTGCCGATATCGATGCCACGCGTCCGCTCTTTGAACAGATTACGGCGCAGGATTTGTTGTTGAGTCATCCGTATGAATCGTTTGACCCCGTAGTGCGCTTCCTGGATGAAGCGGCCTCGGATCCGGATGTCCTTGCAATCAAGATGGTCTTGTATCGCACGGGCAAAGATAGCCCGGTGATTGCCGCTTTGCGCAAGGCGGCCGAAGCAGGCAAAGCGGTCACGGCACTTGTCGAGCTCAAGGCGCGTTTTGACGAGGAGAACAATATTGCCTGGGCCGAGAAACTCGAGCGCAGTGGAGTGCAGATCGTGTATGGCATCAAAGGGCTTAAGACGCATGCCAAAATCTGCCTGGTCGTTCGTCGGGAGGTCGAAGGCATCGTGCGCTATCTGCATGTGGGCACAGGCAATTATAACGCCAAAACAGCACAGTTGTACACCGATGTCGGGATCCTGACCCGTAACGACGAACTCGGCATTGACGCATCAGCATTTTTCAATACCGTGTGTGGGTATAGTGAACCCCAATCGTACTTGAAGTTTGTGCAGGCTCCGATCGATTTGCGCCAACGCCTGCTTGAATTGATTGATGCAGAGACCGCCCAACGTGCACAGGGACGCAAAGCGCAAATCATCGCCAAGATGAATGCCCTCGTCGACCCGGAAGTCATTGCCGCGCTCTATCGCGCCTCGCAAGCCGGGGTGGACATCCAGCTCATCGTCCGGGGCATCTGCTGTCTGCGCCCCGGCATTCCTGGGCTGAGCGAATCCATTCGCGTCGTCAGCATTATCGATCGCTACCTCGAACATAGCCGCATCTTCTACTTCCACCACGGTGGTGGCAAACAAATGTACATCGGAAGTGCGGACTGGATGCCACGCAATTTGAGTCGTAGGATCGAGCTTATGATTCCCGTGGAAAATCGTGCGATCCGCAAGCGTTTGTCAGCCATTCTCAAGGCGGCTTTGAGCGACAACGTAAAGGCGAGGATCATGCAATCCGATGGTACGTATCAGCGCCCGAGTGCCAGTGCCAACCAGGCCAAAGTCCGTTCACAAGAATTGCTGTACAAGACCGCATTGCAAGCCTCGCAGCAATCACGCGCTGCCCGCCGACGCAAGTTCGAGCCACATTTGCCACAGGAATCACAGGAATAATCAGTTGACAATGCGCACAACAAGAGGTACGGTTAGTGCCATGTATGTAAGCACAACACACTCCAGGACAACGCTAGGCAGCCTACGACTTCGCGGCCCGGCCGGCGTCTGTCTGGGATGAGTCATGTGCGGCTTCCAGATCCAACAGGTGCCTGCCGGGAATATAAAAATCGGCAGGCTTTTTTTTGCCTGCCAATCATGGCACACTTACGCTACAAGATAACATTCATACTTTCGAAAGGATAACACCATGCAAACCGATCCAAACAAAATCTATATTTTCGATACCACTTTGCGCGATGGCGAGCAATCGCCTGGTGCCAGCATGAACCATCGCGAAAAACTGGACGTAGCGCGTCAGTTGGCCTTGCTCAATGTGGACATCATTGAAGCCGGGTTTCCGATTGCCTCCCCGGACGATTTTGCGGCGGTCAAGGCGATTGCCGAACAAATCAAAGGACCGACCATTGCGGGGCTGGCCCGCTGCATCGAAAAGGATATTACCCGCTGCGCTGATGCCGTCATGCCGGCCGCAAAGCCGCGGATTCATGTCTTTTTGGCCACCTCCAAGATTCATCGCGAGTTCAAGCTGAAAAAGGCCCAGTCCGAGATTCTCAAGCAAGCGGCGGAGTCTATTCAGTTGGCCAAAACGTTTGTCCAGGACATTGAATTCAGTCCGGAGGATGCCTCACGCACCGAGCCCGAATTTCTGGCACAAATGGTTGAGGCGGCGATTGATGCTGGCGCCACAACGGTTAACATTCCCGACACCGTCGGATATGCCATTCCCAGCGAATTCGGAGACGTCATCAAGCGGCTCTACGATACCGTACCCAACATCGGGCTGGCCAGAATTCACGTGCATTGCCATAATGATCTCGGGCTGGCGGTTGCCAATTCGCTGGCGGCAGTGGAGGCCGGTGCCCGCGGGATCGAATGTACGATCAATGGCTTGGGCGAGCGTGCAGGCAATGCTGCACTCGAAGAAATTGTCATGGCACTGAAAGTGCGCAAGGACCACTTCTGTGGGCTTTACACCGACATCAAAACCGAGCGGTTGTACAAGACCAGTCGCCTGGTGAGCCAATTGACCGGAATGAACATTCAACGCAACAAGGCAATTGTCGGGGCGAATGCCTTTGCGCATGAGTCTGGTATTCACCAGGACGGGATGCTCAAAGAGCGTTCGACCTACGAAATCATGCGTCCCCAGGAAGTCGGGATCGAGGATACGGACCTGGTACTCGGAAAACATTCCGGACGCCATGCCTTCAAGCACCGCTTGAACGAAATGGGATTGGTATTGTCGGATACGGAGAGCGAGCAGGCCTATGAACGCTTTATCGCCCTGGCAGACAAGAAAAAACAAATCTACGACGACGATCTTCTGATGATTGCGCACCAGGAAATGTCGGACACGGAAGGGATCTATGTGCTGGACAATCTACAGGTTTCCACGGGTACGGACATTGTGCCGACGGCAACCGTCCGGATTCGTCGTGGCGATGAAGTGTTCCAGGATGCGGCCTGTGGGGACGGGCCCGTGGATGCCGCGCTGAAAACGATCGATCGAATTACGGGCATCCCTGGCAAACTTGTGGATTTTGCCTTACAGGCAATCACTACCGGCAAGGATGCCATGGGCGAAGTCAGTGTGCGGGTGCAGTTTGAAAGCGGACCAGTATTGAGTGCCAAGTCCGCCTGCACGGATATTGTCGAGGCAGGCGCAAGAGCCTATCTTTCCTGCGTCAATCGTATGGCTGCCCTACAGCAGTTGGCGCGAAAAAACGACGGCACCGAACGCCCCACCGAACAAACGCCCTAATCCACGTATCCAGAAAGGTAATCATGCAGATCAGCGCCATAACAAGCACCTTTGCGGTACTCGGGCATCCCATCGGGCATACGTTGTCCCCGGTGATGCATAACGCCTCGTTCCAAGCGCTGGGACGCGACGCCCTTTATCTGGCCTTTGACATGCCGCCGGAGCACCTCATGGATGCCCTGCGCACGATGGGGCGCTTGGGCTTCAAGGGCATCAACCTGACCGTGCCCCTGAAGGAAGTTGCCTTTCGGGGCCTCGATGTATTGGCCGAATCGGCTCGCTTGACCGGTTCTGTCAACACCGTCGAATTTTTGCCGGATGGTCAAATCTGCGGTCACAGTACCGATGGCGATGGGTTTCTGCTTGCGCTGGAAGAGGCATTTCAGGCACATCCGCGCGACCTGCGTATTTTCATGCTTGGATGCGGTGGAGCGGGTCGTGCTGTGGCGATCACATGCGCAGCCGCCGGTGCCAAGCAAATCGTGCTAGCCGATCTGGATGCCACGCGCATGCAGGCCTTGCAGGCGGAGCTACAAACGCTCGCCCCGCAAACCGAAGTGCGGCAGGCCGGCACGGACGCAGCGGGCTGGCCGCACCATGCACGTCATGTTGACCTGATTGTGCAGGCGAGTCCCGTGGGGATGAAACCGGACGATCCCAGTCCCCTGCCCCCCGAAGCATTTCGTCCGCAGCAGCTCGTATTCGATATGATCTACATGTATCCCGAAACGGCAATCATGCGTGCGGCAGCACCGGCGGGTGCGCATGCCTGCAATGGATTGGGCATGTTGCTGCATCAAGGTGCCAGATCCTTTGAAATCTGGACCGGACAAACGGCAGACATTGCCGCCATGCGTGCCGCCTTGGAGCATGCGGTTTATCCTAACGCAACCTGAACAGAACAGTGTGGTCTATGCAAACAATCCTACCCCAGCAGATGTGGTATCCCTTTCTGAGTGTCTTGTCCTTCTGTTGGGGAGCCTGCCTCGGAAGTTTTCTGAATGTGTGCATCTACCGGATTCCGCGCGAGGAGTCTGTCGTGCATCCCGGATCCCATTGCCCCGCCTGTAACACCCCGATCGCCTGGTACCAGAACATTCCCATTCTGGCATGGCTGGCCTTGCGAGGACGCTGCGCCACGTGCAAAGCAAAAATCTCGCCGCGCTATATTGGTGTTGAATGTCTCACGGCCGTACTTTTCCTGCTCGTCTGGCTGAAATTTGATCTTGCCGCTGGTCCCCGGCCCTTGGGGCTGGCTCCGGTTGCGAGTCTTGCCGTGATTCCGCTCTGCTGGCTTGTGATCATGGGGTTAGTGCTGGGCACCTTTGTGGACTTCGAGCACATGATTATCCCTGATCGCGTGACGCTTGGCGGGATGGCACTCGGGCTGCTGGCCAGCATGCTGGTGCCATCGCTGCACGGGGCTGACACCTGGCTGGCTGGGTTGGCACGCTCTGGCGTCGGCTTGGCTGTCGGGTTTGGAAGCCTCTGGGCGGTGGCCGTGCTTGGAGAGTTTGCCTTCAAGAAGGAGGCCATGGGCTTTGGCGACGTAAAACTGATGGGAGCGATTGGTGCCTTCCTCGGGTGGCAGGCCGTTCTTTTCACGATTATTGTAGCATCCTTTGCAGGTACCCTCATCGGCGTGATTCTGATTCTGGCCCGACAAAAGGTAATGCAAAGTCGGATTCCGTTTGGTCCCTACCTTTCGCTCGGCGCATTAGGCTGGATCTATTGGGGGCCACAACTGTGGGATGCCTACCTACGGCTGCTCATGCCCTGAGTGCCCCTTTTTGCCTAACAGTTTGGACAACGGGTCATCCTCTTCATCTTCCGTCTTGACCGAAAAGTCCGGGCAGCAGTCCGTAGCCTGCACTTCGATTTGATGCAAACCGCAGCGCTGCACAAAAGGATTTGTGACATAGTGCCGGCAATGTCGGCACGTATGCCCCCTGTCGGAACTGGTAAAAACTTCAACCTTCTTGCTGCGGTCGGCATCGGAAAACACTTTTGGTCGTTCCATCGACACAAAGGGAATCTCTGCCTCACGCGCGAATACGTGACCACAACCAACACAAGAGAGCGTTTCGCCCGTGCGCACAAATCCATCATAAACGGGTTCCCGGCGCAGGAAAGTCTCCTCCCCGCAAGCCGGACACTGTATCATTGCTGCCGCCATGAGATTCTACTCCAATACAGCACGAATACGCCGTACGCCTGCACTCGACGCCTCTTCCTTCACAATGCGAAAACGGCCTAGCTCACTCGTGCGTTGCACGTGCGGTCCCCCACAGACCTCCTTGGAAAAATTACCGATCCGATAGACTTTGACCATTTCGCCGTACTTGCCGCCGAACAATGCCATGGCCCCCTTCTCGCGCGCCAGCTCCAGCGTCATACTTTCAAATTCAATCGGATAATCCGCTTCAATGGCAGCATTCACAATCCGCTCCACCTCCGCAACCTGCTCCGGTGTCAGTTTTTCCGGATGGCTGAAATCAAAACGTAAACGTTCAGCAGTGATGTTCGATCCCTTCTGGGTTGCATGCTCCCCCAACGTCTGTTGGAGCGCCTTGTGCAAGAGATGCGTTGCCGTGTGCAAGCGCGTGGTATATTCCGAATGGTCGGCCAAGCCCCCCTTGAACGCCTTCTCCGCACTCTGCTTGGATACCTCCCTGTGCTTTACAAAGGCAGCATCAAACCCTTCGCGATCAACCGTCAAACCACTTTCCGCACAAATCTCCTCGGTAAACTCGACCGGGAAGCCACAGGTATCATAGAGTCGAAAAGCCACGCGACCAGGAAATTGCTTCTGGCCGTGTTCCACCATCTTGCCCAGAACCTTTTCCAGTTCAGCCATTCCGCGCGTCAAAGTCTTTTCAAAGCGTTCCTCTTCCTGGCCCAGTTCCGTAGTGATCCAGTCCCGCCGCTGATCGAGCTCGGGATAGACATGGCGGTAGCCATCAATCACAGGCACGGAGAGCTTGGCAAGAGCGCCACTCTCCAACCCCAACTTGCGTGCATAGCGCACGGCCCTGCGAATCAATCGGCGCAGCACATAGCCCTGTCCGAGATTACCGGGCGAAACCCCGCGATTATCCCCAAGAATAAAGACCGCACTGCGCAAATGATCGGCCACCACCCGGAACGCCACCGCCAACTCGTCGCTGGCATTCATGTGTTGCCCCGCCATATCGGATATGGCTGCAATCAAGGGCACAAACAACTCCGTCTCATACACGGACGTCTTGCCTTGCAACATGGCGATCGTGCGCTCAACGCCCATACCGGTATCTACATTATGCTGCTGCAGCGGGACATACTGTCCATCCTCCAGCTTATTGTATTGCATGAATACATCGTTCCAGATTTCAAAATACTTGCCGCAACTACACCCCGGTCGACAATCCGCCCCGCAAGCGCCCCGGCCCGTATCCACGAACATTTCCGTATCCGGGCCACAGGGGCCCGTCTTGCCGGCAGGTCCCCACCAGTTATCCTTCATCGGCAAAGCATGAATCCGTGCTTCCGGTATACCCAACTTCTTCCAGATCGCCACGGATTCATCATCCCGCGGGACATTCGCGTCCCCCGCAAATACGGTAACCGACAGGCGGTCGGGATTGAATCCCAGGTATTGCGACGAGGTCAGAAATGTATAAGACCAGACAATGGCCTCTTCCTTGAAATAATCCCCCAGAGACCAGTTCCCCAGCATTTCGAAAAACGTCAAATGCGAGAGATCCCCGACACTTTCGATATCGCCCGTACGAATACATTTCTGACAATCGCACAGGCGTGTTCCGGCCGGATGCGGCTCCCCCAAAAGGTACGGCACCAACGGGTGCATACCAGCCGTAGTAAAAAGTACTGTCGGATCATTCTCCGGAATCAAGGAACTACCGGAAATGACCGTATGCCCCTCGGACTGAAAAAATTCCAAAAACATCTGTCGTAATGCATCTGCCTTCATCGCCACACTCTCTTCCTCTACAAACGAAACCTAGAAAAATGGAACCG
>SLBU01000098.1 GCA_007126175.1 Kiritimatiellia bacterium | reverse complement strand
TTGTGTTGTGGGGGCGGGCTGTGAATCGAGCATTGGTTGCAGCAGTAGGTGCCATAGCAGGGTGAGGCTGGTCGCCAGGATAACAAGGTGCAGTGTGCCGTGTGCCCAGGATGGGAGCGCGTTACGGCGCCGCTGCGTGGGCGTGGGCTTTTTCGGCTGTTTTTTTAGGCGGATGACTTTTTTGTGTCTGGTATGGACCTTGCCGGCACCAGCAATGGTGCTGGGAGAATCGTAGGGCACTTTGATCATCAGGATACGCCCTTCGGCGAGTTTGACGGCATCGGCATAGACTTTTTGCCAGTCGGCGTATCGGTCCCGGGGGTTTTTCATCATCAAGCGTGCTGTTAACTGGCAGCAGGAGAGAGGTATGTGCTGATCAAGATCCTGCGGCCAGGGCAGTTGTCCGTATAGCTGTGCTTCGAGGATTTGCGCAACGGACATTCCCGCAAACGGGATCTGTCCCGTGAGCATGTGGTAGAAGGTGGCACCAAGGCTGTACATATCAGCGGCGAAGGAAATGTCTGGTGCGCCGGTGGCCTGTTCCGGTGACATGTAGTTGGGGGTACCGGCAATTTCCAGCATTTCTTGATTGCTGGTTTCCTGATCAATCTGGCGCGCTAGGCCCAAGTCAGCGAGCTTCACGCTGCCGTCCTCTTCGATGATGATGTTGTCGGGTTTGATGTCCCGATGGATCATGCCTTGTGACTGCCAGGCATCTCCCAAGGCGTCGGCGATGGCGGCCACGATTTGCAGGGCTTCTCGTGGTGGCATGCTGCCATTCTCGGCCAGATATTGGGCGAGGGTTTTTCCTGCCACGAACTCCATGACAATATATGCGGAGTCCGCAAGGCGTGCGACATCAAAGACTTGGATGACATGGCGACTTTTGAGCATGGCAACGGAGCGGGCCTCGGCGAGAAATGCGTCCGCCTCGTCAATCTGGTTCCACAATTCCGGATGCAGAATTTTGATGGCGACATCTCGGTTCAGCGATTTCTGTCGGGCTCGCCACACAGTGGCGGTTGAGCCGACGCCCATTTTTTCGATAATCTGGTAGCCGGGGATTTCTGGCATCTTTGACACAACGCACTCCTACGGTAGCAAAACCATGAATGTTTGGATACTAGCGCATGCGTGGTGGCATCACAATGCATTTATACAATTAGCTTGTATTGGATGCGTGGGTCGGTTTGTGATGCGCGGGGGTGCGACAATGTGACGCTATATGGCTACGGTTCTGGTGATGGATCTGTGCCATAAATACACAAAACCTATTGTTTGCGCGATAAATCGTCATTGGTATACTTCCTGCTGTGTGTGATATACTAGGAGGTGGAGTATGGATTTGCAAAAGTTAACACAGCGGGCGCAGCAAGCGATCCAGCAAGGGCATGCCTTGGCGTTGCGCCATCAGCATCAAGAGGTAGATGGGGAACACATTTTGTTAGCGTTGGTGCAACAGGAGGATGGTCTTGTACGGCGCTTGCTCGAGAAGGTGGGGCCCCGTCCGCAGGTTGTGTGTGCCCGTTTGGCGGAAGAGCTTGGGAAACGTCCGCGCATCAGTGGTGGTGCAACGGAAGCAGGTAAGGTCTATGTAACGAATCGTTGCAATGCGGTGCTTGTGAAGGCAGGGGATGAAGCGGACAAGCTCAAGGATGAATACTTGAGCGTTGAGCATCTGCTGCTGGCCTTTGTGGACGAGGGTAAGAGCACGGCAGCGGGGCGCATTCTGGGGGAGCTTGGCGTCACACGTGATAAGATTCTCTCTGCATTACGTGATATTCGCGGTAATCAGCGGGTTACGAGTGATAATCCGGAAGGGGCCTATGAGGCGCTTGAGAAATATGGGGTGGATCTGGTTGCCTTGGCACGGCACGGCAAACTGGACCCTGTGATTGGGCGGGACGGTGAAATTCGTTCAGTGATCCGGATTCTCTCGCGTAAGACCAAGAACAATCCTGTATTAATCGGGGAGCCTGGGGTTGGCAAGACGGCGATAGTGGAAGGTTTAGCACATCGGATTGTGCGTGGGGATGTGCCCGAGGGCTTGAAGGATCGCACGATTTTCAGTCTGGATATGACGGCGCTGATGGCAGGGGCGAAGTACCGGGGAGAATTTGAGGAGCGCTTGAAAGCGGTGCTCGGAGAGATCAAGGCGTCGGAGGGTAGGATCATTCTGTTTATCGACGAGCTGCACACGATAGTGGGGGCGGGGCGCACGGAAGGTTCGACGGATGCCGGCAACATGCTGAAGCCGATGTTGGCCAGAGGGGAACTGCACTGTATCGGTGCGACGACGTTGGATGAGTATCGCAAGCACCTGGAAAAGGATGCGGCCTTGGAGCGGCGGTTCCAGCCGGTATTAGTCGATGCGCCGAATGTGGAGGATACCATTTCGATTTTGCGGGGGTTGAAGGAGCGCTTCGAGGTGCATCACGGTGTGCGTATCCAGGACACGGCCTTGGTGGCCGCGGCTGCGCTTTCGGATCGCTATATCAGCGATCGTTTTTTGCCCGACAAAGCGATCGACCTGATGGACGAGGCGTGTGCTTCGATTCGTACGGAAATTGATTCGATGCCGAGTGTATTGGATGAGATCAGCCGCAAGGTGATGCGCTTGGAGATCGAGGAGACGGCA
>SLBU01000008.1 GCA_007126175.1 Kiritimatiellia bacterium | reverse complement strand
TCCATAGCTTTGGGTATTTTACTTGGTTATTGGAAATTCCTTGCCGCGCCATGCCGTAGCCTATGGCGAAGGATGGTTGGATATTGGTTATTGAAACGATTCGTCAAAAATGTCACATACCGTTGATTATCAATGATTAACATTTATGCATCGCACTCCCGTGGGCTGAAATATCTTCGCGTAATAGGTGCAGACCGCTGGTGATGACGATCAGGGATGCTCCCATATCCGCCAGTACGGCCATCCAGAGTGAGGCGAAGCCGATCGAGGCGATGGCAAGAAAACCAAACTTCAAAATCAAGGCAAGCGCGATATTGCATTTCACACGTTTTGTGGTTTTGCGCGCAATTTGCATCAGCAGCGGCAGGCAGCCGATGTCGTCCGTGATGAGAGCGATATCGGCAGTTTCAAGCGCTTGGTCGGAACCAGCCCCCATGGCGATACCGAGGTCGGCGCCAGCGAGGGCCGGGGCATCGTTGATGCCGTCCCCGATCATGGCGGTAATGCCATATTGCTGCTGCATAGCATGCAAGGCTTCCAATTTGGCTGCGGGGAGGCATCCCCCGCGGGCGATGTCCAACGGTAGGTGTCGGGCTAGGGTATCGACTGCATCCTGATGGTCGCCACTGAGCAGTGCCAGATGATGCAGTCCCAATGTTTTGAGTTTCTGAAGGGCGCCGGGGGCTTCGGGACGGACGCTGTCTGCAAGGGCAATGACGCCGCACACGGATTCTGGCGTGCCGACACAGACCAGCGCATACCCGGCTTGTCCGAGTTGGTTGAGATCTTCGCGCCAGGCCATTGGGAGCGCCGTCGGGGCAAAGGCATTCATGCGTCCGACGAGATGCGTTTGATTGTGCAGCACGCCTTGTGCGCCGAATCCGGGCCGCAGTGTTACAGCGCTGGCCGCCGGAATGGGGATTTGGTGTTGCATGCAATGCTCCCGCAGGGCATTGCCCAGCAGGTGTCCGGACCCACCTGAAATGGCTGCGGCCATTCCCAATATTTCGGAGGGTGTGTTGCCGGGCAAGTTCATCACTTTCTGGACGAGGGGTTTGCCCGTCGTGAGAGTGCCGGTTTTGTCAAAGACCATCGCCTTGATGCGGTCCGCTTGCTCCAATGCTGCGCCGCCTTTGATCAAGATTCCGCAGCGGGCGGCCACCGTCAGTCCGGATACCAGTGTAATAGGGGTTGCAATAATGAATGCGCAGGGGCACCCCACCAATAGGACAACAAGTGAGCGATAGCCCCACAGGTGGAGCGGTTGCTGGAATAGCAAAACGGGGATAGCGGTTATGAGGATCGCGGTCGCGAACACCAGCGGTGTGTAGAACAGGGCAAATCGTTCGACGGTTTTTTGCATGGGTGCCTTGGTCCGGCGTGCTTCCTGCACAAGCTTGACGATTCTGGCAACCGTGGAATCGCCTGCGGGGCGCATGGTTTCCAGCAGTAGCACGCCATTGCCATTAATGCTGCCCGCATATACCTTGTCGCCTGGGGTTACCTCCACTGGCATGGGTTCCCCCGTGACTTGGGCTTGCATGATCTGGCTACATCCAGAGAGAATGCGTGCATCAAGTCCTACGCGTTCTCCCGGTTGCAGGCGGATGCGGCTTCCCGTTGGCACATCCTCGGGGGGTACGAGCCATTCGGATTCGTCATCGCGTAGCAGTCTGACGCGATCAGGTGCCAGTTGCATGAGTGACTCGATGGCCCGCGAGGTACGTGCCATACTCTTGTCTTCGATCCAGTCTGCAAGGGCAAATAGCCAGAGAATGAGTGCGCCTTCCGCCCATTCTCCTAGTAGTAACGCACCGATGACGGCAGCCGTCATCAGCAGGTTCATGTCGAGAGACAGTTTGCGCAGGGAGTGCCAGACGGGAGAGAGCATGCGTATGGCTGATAATGCGATGGTCAGGCTATACAGCACAATCGTGACGGCGGGCGGTGATGCCGGCACGAATGAAAGCATCAGGGCTACAAACCACAATAGGCCGGCAAGAATGGTGCAGACCTGTTGGTGTTTGATAGTGCGTGTTGTTCTTCTCACCCCACAGCTTTCGATGTGTCCACAGCACACACATGCAGACCGCATTGCGGGAACGGAAGGGAAATGTCCTCGCGATCAAGGGGTTGCTTGATCTTCTGGTTGCCAAGAATCATGTCCCGATGCATGCTGCGGTATTCCCCTCTCTACCGGATCTTGTTCTGGTCGCGGCGTTTTTTGATGATTTCTTCGGCCAGTGAGAACGGAACCGCCTCGTAGCGTTCGAAATGCATCGTGAAGGAACCACGCCCACTCGTCATGGTACGGAGGTCGTTCGAATATCCGAACATTTCGCTCAGCGGCACCATGCCCCGCACGACTTTTTGTCCATGCTGGTCGTCCATGCTTTCGATGCGCCCCCGGCGGGAACAAATGGAACCTGTGATGGATCCCATGTAGTCCTCCGGGGCATTAACTTCGACCGACATGACAGGTTCGAGCAACTGGGGCTGTCCCTTCATGAAGAGCGTGCGGAAGCAAACGCGTGCCGCCTCGATAAAGGCAAATTCACTCGAGTCCACGTCGTGATAGGAACCATCATATACCGTAACATGCATATCGACCACCGGGTACCCGGCATAGGGACCTTTTG
>SLBU01000046.1 GCA_007126175.1 Kiritimatiellia bacterium | reverse complement strand
CTCAGCTATAGATGACGGCCTCAGGCCCGTTTGCCCGATATATGCAGTTGCGCGCTTCTCATGCAAGATGGTAACACATGGGAACCTCGCTACGAAGTGGAGCGGGCGACGGGAATCGAACCCGTATGGCCAGCTTGGAAGGCTGGAGTTCTACCATTGAACTACGCCCGCGTCTATCACGCGAATGGTGAGGACTATATTGTTTGAGGGGGTGGGGTGTCAATGCTGTAGTTTTGGCTGGGAAGGGTTGCGGTTCTTCCGTAGTATGTGCGTGCATTGCAGTATGGAGGGATAGTGTTTTGAAGCGATGGATCTACATTGTTGTGCTATGGACAGGAGTGGGGCTGCTGGCGGGATGCCGTGGTATACGGCCCCCGCGGCGGGATCCGGACCGTGTGGCGGCGATGGAGGTGACAGGGTATTGTCCTTGTGGAAAATGTTGTGGTTGGGAGCGGAACTGGCTATTTCGACCGGTGTATTCCTATGGGCCGAATAAGGGGCAGCGAAAAATTGTGGGGCAGACGGCCAGTGGCACGCAGGCGCGGCCGGGAACGATTGCGGCGGATACGCGTTTGTATCCTTTCGGCACGATTATGTATGTTGAGGGCTATGGGTACGGCCGGGTCGAGGACCGGGGGGGCGCGATTAAGGGGCAGAAACTGGATTTGTTTTTTCGCACGCATCAGCAGGCGTTGGAGTGGGGGCGGCAGCAGAAGTCGGTTAAGGTTTGGTTACCGCAAGATTAGGCGGAAGACGGCTTCGCGCTAAGATTTTTCAGACAGAAAGATAGGGTCAGAAAAAACGGATAGGCGCTGCTGTTTGAACCACGGAAATCATGGAAGGCACGGAATGGGGCTGGTGGGCTTCGGGCCAGGCTGGAGCCTGGCGCTCCCAGGTGAGGTTTTTTTAGGGGGAAGGCAGTTGAATGGAGGCGGTTGTTCTTCATTTCAACGTTTACCTCCACCGGGATAAACCCGGTGGGCGGCGAAGTGAGGAAGAGAGGTATTTATGAGTGAGGAGAATGAATATAGGGAACAACGCTTGCGGAACATGGAGGCGTTGGTGGCGGCGGGCTATCAGCCCTATGGGGCGGCATTTGAGAGAACGGCGCGGCTGGAGCAGTTGCATGCGGACTTTGCGGAAGGGCAAAGCGTACATGCCGCGGGCCGTTTAACGACGATCCGGGATATGGGCAAGAGTATTTTTGCGGATTTGCACGATGGCAGCGACCGGTTCCAGATTTATGTGCAGAAGAAGGTGCTCTCGGAGGAGGGATTCGAGGCGTTCAAGCTGCTGGATCTGGGGGATCAGATTGGTGTAAGCGGAGAGCTGTTTGTGACGCGTACGGGCGAGCAAACGATCAAGATTACGGATTGGACAATGTTGGCGAAAGCGTTATTGCCGATGCCGGAGAAGTGGCATGGTTTGAAGGATACGGAGGCGCGTTATCGCCAGCGGTATCTGGATTTGCTCTCGAATCCAGCATCGCGCGAGCTGTTTAATCGTCGTACGGCGATGATACGTGAGATTCGCAGTTATCTTTCGGATCGGGGTTTTTACGAGGTTGAAACGCCGATGATGCAGTCGCAGGCTGGTGGTGCGGCAGCACGACCGTTTAAGACGCATTATGAAGCTCTTGGGACGGATATGTATTTGCGGATTGCGCCGGAATTATATCTCAAGCGCTTATTGGTAGGTGGGTTCGATAAGGTTTTTGAGCTGAACCGCAATTTTCGCAATGAGGGGTTGGATCGGACGCACAACCCTGAATTTACGATGCTGGAGATTTACGAGGCCTACACGGATGTGCGCGGTATGCAGGCATTGATTGAAGGGATGATTCGCCATGTTTCGCAGACGGTATTTGGCACCTTGCAGGTGGGGTCGGAGGAGCGTCCGATCGATCTGGAGCCGGCGTGGCGGGAGGTTACCTATTGCGAACTCATTGAAGAGAAGATGGGGTTGGATTGGTTCAGCCTTTCGGTAGAAGATGCCCGCCTCAAAGCGGAAGCCCAGGGGTTACAGATTGATCCTGCTTGGGATCACATGCTGGTGACGCATGAGGTGTATGAGAAGTTGATTGAGAAGCATTTGATGGCGCCGACTTTCGTCAAGCGTTTACCGGCTGCCTTGATACCGCTTGCGAAGGCTTGTCCGGATGATCCGGCATTGGCGGATGTGTTTGAGTTGGTGATCTCGGGCCAGGAGGTGGCCCCGGCCTACACGGAACTGAATGATCCGCTGGAGCAGCGCAGGCGTTTATTGGCACAGGCTGGCGAGAATCCCGAGAAGATCGATGAGGATTTTCTGCTGGCGTTGGAGCAGGGGATGCCGCCGGCGGGTGGCATGGGGGTTGGGATTGACCGTTTGCTGATGATTCTGGCTGGTATGGATGCGATTCGGGATGTGATTTTGTTTCCGCAGTTGAAGCCGAGGGATTGATATGTTGCCGTTTCCGTTGTTTTTGGCGCTCAAGTATCTTAAGCCGAAGAGGTCCTTTCTTTCAGTGGTAACGCTCTTTTCGGTGCTGGGGGTGCTGCTGGGGGTGGCGATTCTGGTGATTGTGCTCTCGGTGATGACGGGCTTCGATAACATGTGGCGCGAGAAGATTTTAAGTTTCAAGCCGCATTTGACGGTTACGGGGCGTTATGGTCCGATCGAGGATGTAGAGGGGTTGAGTTCTATTGTTGAGCAGGTTCCTGGGGTTACGGGGGTTGCTGGCAGTGTGGAAACGCGCGTGATGCTGCAAGCCCATGATCGCGTGGCTGCACCGATTTTGCTGGGACTGGACCCGCAGCGGGCTGGCGATGTCAGCCGGATTCCTGAGCATATTCACGGTCGATTCGAGATCGATGGGGATTATCTGGTGGTGGGGATTGATTTGGCGATGCGCCTGGGGATACGGATTGGCGACAAGGTGCTGGTGCATTCGCCGCGTAGCGTGATGTCGCGCGCCGAGCTGCATTTGCCGGAGGAGTTGGAGGTAACCGGTATCTTTGATCTGGGGATGCGAGACTTCGATGCAGGGTTTGTGTTGGCTGATATCGGGGTGGGGCGGGATCTTGTGGGGATGGAGCGTGGGGCGTTTTCGTTGTATGTGATGACTACGGATCCATTCCGGTTTACCGAGATGAGCGCACGGGTGTCGGCCGCCATTGGTCCGCAGTTCAATGTGGCGTCCTGGCAGGAGACGGATCGTTTGCTCTTTGATGCTTTGGCGCATGAGAAGACGGTGATGTTTGTGTTGCTCGCGTTTATTACGATTGTTGCAATATTTTGTGTGACGGTGACGTTGATTGTGATTGTTGTGCAGAAGACGCCGGAAATTGGTTTATTCAAGGCGCTGGGCGTACCGACGTGGAAGATTCTGTTGGGCTTTCTGATTCATGGCTGGGTACAGTGTCTGGTTGGTACGGTGGCGGGGATCGGGACGGGGTTATTGGTGTTGCATAATCTGAATGGGATTGTGGCATTTCTGGCATCCATGGATATTGCGGTTTTCCCGAAGGATATTTACGGGCTGGCGGAATTGCCTTGGGAGATTAGCGCGCATGATTTGTGGCAGGTGGGAGCCTTGGTCATGGCGGCTTGCACGGTTACATGTATGATTCCGGTGTTGCGGGCGGCCGTTTTGCAGCCGGTGGAAGCGTTTCGGGCGGAGTAGGGGTGTGTGATGTTGATCGAGGCAACAAACATTTATAAAAAGTATCGGATGCGTGGGCATGTGATTCCGGTGTTACAGGGGTTGCAGTGTCGGGTGGCGGCGGGCGAGAGTCTGGCGATCACGGGCAAGAGCGGTGCGGGGAAGAGTACGCTGTTGCATATTCTGGGGGGGCTGGATCGTCCTGACCACCAAAGTGGGCCGGTGTGTGTGGCGGGCGCGGATTTGTATGGTGTTTCGGGAGCGAAGCGGACCCGGTTGCGTGCGCGCAAGATCGGGTTTGTTTTTCAGTCGTACCACCTATTGCCGGAATTGGATGTTCTGGATAATGTGATGCTGCCGGCGCGGGCGCTGGCGACGGGGCGCAAGCAAATGCGTTCGCGGGCGCTGGGGTTATTGGACGCAGTGGGCATGGCGGATCGTGCTGGGCATACCCCGGTGGAGTTATCCGGCGGGGAGCAGCAGCGCGTAGCCATCGCGCGTGCGTTGATGAATGATCCACGTGTCATCCTGGCAGACGAGCCGACGGGGAATCTGGATGATGAAACCGGTGGTCAGGTATTAGATCTACTGTTTGGGTTGGTTCGTGAGCACGATTATGCGTTGGTGCTTGTGACGCATAATGATCAGGTTGCGGGCTGTTGCAATCGGCATCTGCATTTGGAAAATGGGGTGCTGGTGGGGACATGAAAAAAGGGGAAGCATTGCTGCTTCCCCTTTTGGATCTGAACCATGTGTCAGGTATCAGGCGTTGGCCTGCTCATCGAGATCCTGCATTGCGGCACGACGGCTGAGCTTGACGCGTCCACGGTCGTCGACGCCAATGCACTTGACCTTCATCACATCGCCCACCTTGCAGATGTCTTCCACGCTGTTGACACGGAAATCGGCAAGTTCGCTGATGTGTACGAGGCCATCGCGTCCGGGCAGGATTTCGACGAACGCGCCGAAGTCTTTGACACCGGTGACACGGCCTTCGTAGATTTCGCCTTCTTCGGGATCCATGGTGATGGCTTTGACTTCGCGGATGGCCGCCTCCATCGCTTCGCCATTGTTGGCGTAGATGCTGACCGTGCCGTCCTCGGCAATGTCGATCTGTGCACCGGAACGTTCCGTGATGCCGCGGATGTTCTTGCCGCCGGGTCCGATGAGTTCGCCGATTTTTTCGGGATCGATCCGAATGGATTCGATCCGCGGGGCATAGGTAGACATTGTCTCACGGGGTGCCGGAAGTACCGACTCCATGTAGTCGAGGATCTGTCCACGGGCCGTCTTGGCCATTTCGAAGGCACCTTCTACCAAGTCCCACTTGAGGCCAGGGATTTTGAGATCGACCTGGAAGCCGGTGATCCCCTTGCGGGTACCGGCAACCTTGAAGTCCATATCGCCGCAATGGTCTTCCGTGCCAAGGATATCGATCACGAGATCCGCTTTATCCGTGCCCGTGAAGAGCCCGACCGAAATGCCAGCGACAGGCGCTTTGATCGGGATACCGGCATCCATCATGGCGAGCGAACCTACGCAGATACTGGCCATGGAGGAGGAACCGTTGGAGCCCATGATGTCGGATACGATACGCACCGTATAGGGGTAATCCTCCGGCATGACTTCGCGCAAGGACCGCTCGGCGAGAGCGCCATGGCCAATTTCGCGCCGGCCGGTGCCTCCGAGGCGTCCACACTCGCCCACGCAGTAGGGCGGGAAATTGTAGTGCAGCATGAAGTTTTTGATTTTTTCGCCGCCGGTGATGGCATCCATGGACTGTTTGTCGGATTTTGTGCCGAGCGTAACCGTTCCAAGGGACTGGGTCTCGCCGCGGTTGAAAATGGCCGAGCCATGTGTGCGTGGCAATACGCCGACTTGCGCGCGAAGCGGGCGCAGCTCATCGAAAGCGCGTCCGTCGATGCGTTTACCGTGTTCGAGGACATTCCGCCGTACGGTCTCGATTTCGAGTTGGTCGAACATGGCGCGGAACGCTTCGTCGGTCATCTCCGGGAAATCCGCGAGGAGCTGTTCTTTGAGTGCGTCGCGTACTTCATTGACTTTGCCGTGGCGTTCGAGTTTGCCTGCGATTTGCAAGGCATCTGAGAGTTCGTCACCTTTCATGGAGCGTGCGGCATCAAGCAGCGTGGTGTCGGGCGTGTAGGGCTCGACGACTTTTTCGGGCAGTCCGAGCGCTTTGCGCAATTCGAGCTGCAGGTCACAGAGTATGACAACGGCTTCCTGGGCGATTTTCATGGCCGCAATCAGATCTGCTTCGGAGATTTCCTTGCAGGAACCTTCGATCATGACCGGAAGTTCGCGTGTGCCGGCATAAATGAGATCCAGATCGCTAGTGGCGCGCTGCTGGTGGGTTGGGTTAACGATGAATTGCCCATCAACGCGGCCCACGCGGACACCGGCAATCGGGCCGTCGAAGGGAATCTCAGAGATCATCAGTGCCGTGCTCGATACGGTGATATTATGAATATCAGAGTCGTGGAGGCCATCGGCGGAGAGCAGCATGTTGTTAATCTGCACTTCGTTGAAGTAATTTGCCGGGAACAATGGCCGAATGGGCCGGTCTGTAAAGCGGGAGGTAAGAATTTCCCCTTCGCTCGGGCGCGCTTCCCGCTTGAAGAAGCCCCCCGGAAAGCGTCCGGCTGCATAGAATTTTTCGCGGTATTCCACTTGCAGGGGGAAGAAGTCGATTCCCTCGCGCGGTTTATCGGCGGCGGTTACGGCGGAGAAGAGTACGGTTTCCCCGATTTGGATGGTGCAGGCACCAGCGGCTTGCTGTGCCAGAAGCCCGGCTTCGAGCTTGATTTCGTTTTCGCCAACGATGGCGGCTACGGATGTTGCATCTTGCATGTTTCTTTCCTTCTTTTGTAGCCGCCGGAGTATCTGATTTTCTTGTGTTCTGATCCGGAGGCCATGTTGTATGAGATCCTGCGCGCATGCCTATATTGCTATTGTGCATGCGACCTGCCGCCCATTTTGGGATTGGTACGGCAGGGCAGGATCAGGCTTGTTCCAGATCAGCGGCGGATGCCGAGATCCTTGATAAGACTCTGGTAACGGCTTACTTCCGTTTCCTTGAGATAGTCGAGCAGGCGCCGACGAGCGCTGACCATCTTGATCAGTCCATGGCGGGAGCTATGGTCTTTCTTGTTGGTCTTCAGATGCTCGGTGAGCTTCTGTATCTTGGTGGTAAGTACAGCAATTTGTACGTCGGACGAACCCGTATCGCGTTCGTGCCGCTGGTATTTCTCTTGAATGCTTGCTTTGTCGATCTGACTCATATTCCTACGTCATCCTCTTCTCAGGCTTCTCTTTGTTTTCTTCCCCTCTTACGTGGGGGGGGAATATAGACTTCGTACGCTTGTGTGTAAAGCAGGATTTTTACGAGGCCATGTTATTTTTAGTTGTATAGGGGTCCATAGGCAGCGCAGGCGCGGAAGTCGGCCCCTTCGAGATCGTTGGTACCGAAGGATGCCCATGCGCTGGGGCGGAAGATTTGTTCTTCCGGCACGTTGTGCATGAAGACCGGGATACGTAGCAGGGCCGCGAGGGAGATGAGGTCTGCTCCAATGTGGCCATAGCTGAATGCGCCGTGGTTGGCGCCCCAGTTGGCCATGACGGAGTAGACATCGCGGAATGCGCCGTTTCCGGTTGTGCGGGGGGCGAACCAAGTGGTGGGCCAGGTGTTGTTGGTTCGGTCGTCGAGGGCTGCATGCACCTTGGCGGGTAGTTCGACGGTGGTGCCTTCCGCAATCTGAAGTACGGGCCCCAGACCTTTTACCAAGTTGATGCGGCTCATGGTTACGGGCATGCCAGCTTTGGTTACGAACTTGCTGGACCAACCGCCGCCTGGGAAGTACTCGGTGACGGAGGGATGCCAGGTTGTAGCGTCCAGGCAGGCTTTAGCCTCTTTGCGGGAGATATCCCAGAAGGGCTTCATGGCTGGCTGCCCATTGATGGATTGCTGGCCACTGCCATCGAGTGCGGCGGAGCCGGAATTGATAAGGTGGATGATGCCGCCTGCGGCAGTGCCTTCGACATCGTATCCCGTAACGCGCTTGATGGCTTCGGGGCTCCAGTAGGTTCGAACGTCGGCAAATACCTGGGCAGTATTGGTCAACAGGTAGGATAGCAGCATGGGCACGCCGTTGAGGCTATCGTTTTCCGTGGCGACTAGGCGAGGCATACGAATGCCGTTCCAGTCGAAGGAGCTGTTGGATATGGCTTCGAGAAAGTCCCCATTGGCATAGGTGTCGGTCCAGTGGCGTTGTCCCTGGAAGCCACTGAGAATGGCGTTGTGTCCGCGGGATTCCTCGATCCTGCCCATTTCGGCGAGAACGGGGTTTCCGTACATTAGATCACGCGTGATCATGGCCATTTTTACGGATTGTTCCCATTCGCTGTTGAGTTGTTTGCGTGAGCGTTTGGTGTCCTTGCTATTGGGATCGTGGCCTTCCTTGCAGTTTTCTTTCGCCCAGGCTATGGCCTTCTTGTATTCTTCGTGGTCGTAGATGCCGTCGCGCATGCGGCGGGCAAATTCGGTGAGGTCGATGGCCTCGACGCGCATTCCGAGGAAGGATTCAAAGAAAGACTGGTCTACAATGGAGCCTGCGATACCCATGGAGCATCCGCCCATGGAGAGATAGGCTTTGCCGCGCATCATAGCCAAGGCCAGGCCAGCTTTGGTAAATCGCAGGATTTTGGTGGCGACATCGGCGGGGATAGCGCTGTCGCCTCCATCCTGGACATCGCGCCCGTAGATGCCGAATGCGGGGAGGCCTTTCTGGGAATGTCCGGCGAGTACGGCGGCGAGGTATACGGCGCCCGGACGCTCGGTGCCATTAAAGCCCCAGACAGCTTTGGGGCGTAGAGGGTCCATATCCATGGTTTCGGATCCGTAACACCAGCAGGGGGTGACGGTGAGCGAGACCCCGACGTTTTCGCGATCGAATTTTTCTGCACAGGCGGCTGATTCGGCGACACCGCCGATACAGGTGTCAGCAATGATGCATTCGACGGGGGTGCCATTGGGGTAGCGCAAGGTACTACTGATGAGCGCGGCGGCGCGTTTGGCCATATCCATGACCTGGCCTTCCAACGACTCCCGTACCCCACCGTAACGCCCGTCGATGGTGGGACGAATGCCGACTTTGGGTAACGATGTGATCCAACTAGGTGTTTGCTTTTTTGCCATGTTTATTGCTCCTGTTGTGTGTGATGTCATGCCTCAATCACTGGTTTTTCCGCGCGGTTTTATATATTGGTGAGGCGACGATCGTCACGCGGGATGGCGTACCCGGGAGGGCTCGAACCTCCAACCTCCTGATCCGTAGTCAGGTGCTCTATCCAATTGAGCCACGGGTACACGACGGGCAGCAATATAGCGTGATTTGGGCAAGGGATGCAACTGTAAAAAGCAGCACATGTAAAATTTTGCAGAAAAGGTCGGTAATTATTGAGATGGATGGTGTTGTTTCGGACTGGGAGCTATTGATTTGTGCAGCGGTAATGATTATCGTTTCCCGAGCGAGGTGTTGTGTTGCGGAGGAAACCGCCTTTCCGGCGGCGCAACTGGGTGCGGGAGATAGCGTGCGGGCCACAATGGGTTTGATTCCATTGACAGATATAACAGGAGCGTGAATGATGGTTCATGTGCCAGAGGCAACAGAGCGGTTGTCCGTGCGGGTCTATCGTCTTTTGCTGTTGATTCCGCGCGGGCGGGTCGTTACCTATGGTGAGTTGGCACGTGCCGCGGGCTGCGGTTCGGCGCGTGCGATTGGGCAGGTGTTGCGGAAGAATCCGGATGCGCCGGCCGTGCCGTGCCACCGGGTGATTCGGTCCGATT
The DNA here is from genome assembly GCA_007126175.1 of Kiritimatiellia bacterium. Classification (GTDB taxonomy): domain Bacteria; phylum Verrucomicrobiota; class Kiritimatiellia; order UBA8416; family UBA8416; genus T3Sed10-140. Next base: position 764 of record SLBU01000046.1, on the reverse strand, counting down.
TATCGATGGGGGGATATGCGGGGCAGGTTACGGGGCATATGGCGACGCGTAAAGCTGAGCTACTGGCAGCGGAGGGGGTGGTGTTTGTAAATGGTAGATTGCTTGCACGGGAGCAGTTGTGGTATTTTCCCATTTCCGTTGCTACGGATGCTGGTCATTGATAGGATTTGGCTGCAATTGGCTGTGGGCTTGCACCGTGCATGTTTTGCCGGATGCCCGCTGCTGCGGTAAGGAGTCAGTGTTGATGCAAGAATCAGGAGTGTAAGAATGAAAGCATATGCAAATGTGGTTGGTACCTTGTTACTCATGGTTGTGGTTGTGGTTGGCTGCGGACGCGAGGATGCTGTGGAGGTTCAGGAGGCCAAGACTGCCGCAGCGCAGACGTCAGAGGTTGCGCGGCTACAGGAGTGGATTACCGGGGTTGAGCAGGAGGAGGGGGCGATGCGGGCCCTTCTGCAGGGCATTGGTGCATTGCTTGCGTTGGAAGACGCACATTCGCGGCAAGAATGGTTCGGGTGGTTGTTGGAGCGTGCCGCGGTGGCGGAGGATACGGAGACGGTTGTGAAGTTCGTATATGCGCTTGTGGAGCACGATCCGCCCCTGGCCGCCGAGGCCATCCGAATGCTTGATGCGACGATGATGGAACGTGACCCGCTGCGTTGGATGGGGTATCTGCAGGCGGATGTGTTACCCCCGCAATTTCGTATGCATGGTTATGCCCTATGGTTCCGGCATTATGGCCGGGAGGCGCCAGTCGCAGAGAT
>SLBU01000028.1 GCA_007126175.1 Kiritimatiellia bacterium | reverse complement strand
TCAGCAGTATATATCCGGTCATGCGTGTATCCTAATTACGATGCATATTGTCGTTGCCGGACCGCGTTGGTTCGGTGCTGGCGGACCGTGGCATATTCAAAGGGAATACGTTATAGGGGGTACGTGCGAATATGCGAAGCTTCTTTTTTTTACAAGGAGCGAATATTGGGCGTTGGTTAAGGTGTTTGCGATATTGGCTGAATGGCGGGAGAGTGTCGCATTTCGGTGCGTTTGCGCAGCTCGCTGATGTATTGTGCAAGCTGTTCGGTCCGATGGTTGCGGCGCATGATATCGACGATTTCCTCGCGTGTGGCAGGTCTGGCTTCCATACGTTCGAGTACTTGAATGATATGCAAGCCTGCCGATGAGCGGGTGACGGGTCCGATTTCTCCGATCGGCTGCGAGAATACTGCCTGGTCAACGTGGGGGTCGCCCCGCCCTTTTACGATAATGCCCAAATCGCCCCCGCGCGTGGCGGAGCTATCTTGCGAGATCATGTTGGCGGTTTGGCCAAAGTCGGCCCCTTCTTGTAAGCGTTCCCGGATCTCTTCCAGATTGGCCTGCCGTTGGGCGATGCGCGTTTCGTCGGCATTGGGTTGCAGCCCAAGAAAGATGTGGCGTGCACGTGCGCGTGGGGGGATGGTTTGGAGATCGGGGAATTGCTGGAGATAGGCCTCGATGTCTTCCTCGGAAGGGGCGGGGAAGGGGGGCAGCTCCTGCGCCAGGAGCTTTTCGATGGTCAAGCCGGCGGTTACTTCGCGCCGCAGCGAATCCGGGCCTTCATAGTACAGCCCGGAGGGCGGGGATCCGCCTTCCTTGCCCGTTCTCTCAATGGTCTGCAAGGCTTGCGCGATATTTTCTTCTTCTGGTTCGATGCCCAGCCGGCGAGCCTCAGCCAGCAATAATTCACGGCGGATGAAGTCGTCGACGACGGCGGAGAACGCACGTCGCTCAATCTGGGTGATCCGCTCGGGGTCCATCCCTTCGGGCGGGGGGCCACCGAGCCGGCGTTCGACTAGGCGAATGGCCTGCTGATAGGTCAACTCGTTGCCGTCAATGCTAATGAGGATTTCATCGGGTTCCATCTGGATGGGGGCCCCGTCGTCGCCCTTGCGCGCATCAGGCTCCTGACGGGAACATCCCAGCAATAGGATGAAAACCCCACAACAAAGTAGACTGACTGATTTTTGGTTCATCGCCGCACTCCTTTTTTCTTACCTATAGACAGGCAGTACCCTAGCGCAACGGCAGCAAAAATACACGTTAAATGATGCGTCGTTTTCGCAAACGGGGTTGACAGCGTATGTGGGGATCGGTATATTACTGCCCTTCAAACGTAATTCCGGCGTAGCTCAATGGTAGAGTAGGTGGCTGTTAACCACTTGGTTGCTGGTTCGAGCCCAGCCGCCGGAGCCACATTGTTCAGGCGAAGTCAATCGACTTCGCCTTTTTTGTTGTCTGGGATTGTGAGGTGCTGTGCGCATTTGTCCTGTTGTGTTATATACGGAAGATGGCGCCCATCTTGCGTCCGAGCAGGAGGCTGCATCCGATGATGGTGGCGGCGAGAAAGGCCATGGCCCAGACGCCGAGTGCGGCGGCGATGTAGGTGCCGGATCCGATGAGCTGGAAGAGTTCGTAGATGGTTTTGGTGATGGGGTAGTAGTCGGCGCGTTGGGCGAGCATGAGGCTGTCGGATACTTCGAGCATACTGAAGGCAAAGGCGAGCATGGTGCCGGCAATGATATTGGCGGTGATCAGCGGCAGCGTGATTTTGCGTAGGACCGTGCCGGGGCGCGCACCGAGGTTGGCGGCAGATTCTTCGAGGGAAACCGAGGTTTGCTGGAGCCCGGCAACGGTGGAGCGCACCATGTAGGGCAGGCGGCGCACGGCATATGCGAGCACGAGGAAGAAGGTGGGGTTGACGCGCACATCGAACAGCATGAGGAGCGTTGGCGATTGTGCCACGCGCGGATGATTGCTCAGGGTGGAACTGATGGCCAGGTAGCCGAAGGCCATGACGAGGCCGGGTACGGCCAGCGGGATCATGGACAGGGCATCGAGCAGCCAGCGGCTTTTGAGTGAAGAGCGCACGACGACCAGGGCAATCGCCAAGCCAAAGCCAATATTCAAGATGACGGCCAGCGAGGAGAACAGCAGGCTGTTACGGATGCTGCGGAGGGTCATTTCGTGTCCGAGAGCCTCGATGTAGTTAGCGCTCGTAAACACTTCCGGGAGTATGGACCGATACCAGCTTCCGGGCGCACTGAAGCTGGTAAGCACGACCCCGGCATGGGGCAGGATGGCAATGGCAATGACCCCGATGAAAAGCATGGGGATCAGGCATGCGGCAAAGCCGGCGGGTTTGATGGCCACGGCACCCGTGCTGGCTTTGTTCTGCATGGCGGCGGCATGACGACCGAAGATGGTTTTGGAAAGAGTATAGAGAGCCACGCTGCACAGCAGCATGACGGAAACCAAGGCATACGGGAATGGGCTGGCGGAGATTTCCTTGAGGGCATCGAACACCTGCACGGAAGCGCAGCGGTTGTAATTCATGATCAGGGGCGTACCGAGTTCGGTGAAGGCTGCAATAAAGATGATGGTGCCGCCGGCAAAAAGTCCGGGCATCATGAGGGGCAGCGTGATTTTGCGGAAGCGCCGGAATCCCGCGCAACCCATGTTGGCGGCAGCTTCCTCCATGGCGGGATCGATGTTGGCAAGAGCCGCCATGGCATTGAGATATAGAATGGGGTAGAGGGCGAGAGCTTGCAGGAGGATCACGCCGAAGTAACGCCCGCGTCCGAGCCAATCGACGGGGCCGAGGCGGAAAAGGGCATTGATGGCGCCGTACTGTCCGAACATTTGCTGGAAGCCGATGGCACCGACAAACGGTGGCAGCACCATGGGCAGAAGCAGCAGCGCAGAGAGTGCGCGTTTGCCGGTAAATGTGTAACGGGTATTGAGCCATGCGAGGGGGAGTCCGATCAGGATCGTGAGGGTGGTTGTGCCGATGGCAAGCATAAGGCTGTTGCGCAATCCTTCGGCATACACCGGATTCTGGAAGACGCCCGTAAGGTAGCGCAGGGTGAAGGTGCCATCGACGATATAGCCCCCGGCCACGATACGCAGAACGGGCCACAGGAAGCAGACGCCAAACACGAGCAGGCAGATCGCGAAGATCCCGCGTGCGGTGCGGTTGTTCATGATGGATCCTCCGCGTGGGTGGGATCGTATGCCTGTCGATAGGCGTTGCGGAAGAACAGGGTCCAGATGCGCATGAGGTCAAGGCGGTTGTGGGTTCGGTGCAGTTCGGGAGCACTGCGCCATGTCAGGGGTTCGGGCTGATCGGGCAATGCCAACAGGCTTGGTGGTGCGTGGATGGGGGGGGAGACCGGGCCGGTGTGGCGGATGGCAGACCAGGCGCGCTGCAACTCATGGCCGGAATCCATGGCCATGGCGCGGATCAAGTTGCGATGTACCCCAAAATGCGATGCTGTCCAGCGCGGATAGTAGGTAAAGGTTTTTGCCAACTGATAGGGGTCGATGGAGGGGGCAGATAAGTCATCGGAGCTATGTTTGCGATGCTCCAGATGGATGGCATGCAGTGCGTGATTGTCAGGGGCAGGATAAAAGTCGCGCCGGATGGGGAGGCGGCGCAGGGCAAAGCGTTGGGGGCCGCCGGGGGTGCCGGGACGATAGTTCCAGAGTTTCTGGCCTTCGGGGCCGATGACAAATTCAATAAAGCGCACGGCGATCTCACGGTTGGGGGCCCCGCGCAGCAAGCTGATGGGGTCGGCGCTGACACTGGATCCCCCGAGTGGCGTAAAGTATGCCATGCGTGGTTCGCCTTGGCGGTCGCGGGAGAACTCGGCCTGATAGCGGCCATAGAAGTCGATGACGATGCCGGCGGCAGCATCTCCATTGCTGACATCGATGGGTACCTTGCCGGCTGAATCGGTAAAGTAGCGGGCATTGGCACCAATCAGGCGAATCAGGTTGAGGCCGTTTTGCCAGCCGGATTCGATGGCGCGCTGATAGGCATCGGGCACTTCAGGCGGCATTGTGCCGCGCGGCAAATTGGCTTTGGCGATGATGCGTTCGAACGACGCAATGTCGGTTTCCGCGTATCCCGCCGCTTCGGCGGCGAGGCGGCATTCCTGCTGGATAATCATCTCGAAGGCTTTGGCGATGCTGCCGCTTTTGGTGGGGTCGGCCACACCGATTTGACGGAATAGACGCGGGTCGGCGAGGTCACGCCATGCGCGCGGTGGCGCATCGATCCCGAGTTCCTGGAGTCGGTCGCGGTTGCTGCAAATGCCGAATGTGCTGATGCAGGTTCCAATGAAATGCGTGCTCCACCAACGTTCGCCGGAAACCTCTTGCGGTATCAGTGGCGTGCCATCGGGGGCGGTGAAGAGCGCTTCGGGGCGTTGTCCCTCCGGCCAGGGCGGCACGGTAAATCCTTTTCCCGCGGCGATACTGTGGTCATAGGTGCCACCACCAAAAAAGAGGTCGATGGTGGATCCGAAGGCATGCGGGTGATCGTGATCACGAAAGGCTTGCCATAGGGCTGCCTGCTGATGCCAAAGGGGGGTGTCCGTTGCGGGCTCGACATGCGCCGTAAACCTTGCATCGAATGCGGTTAAGGCTGCGCGCCCCGGCCACGTCATATTGTTGCGTATGGCCCAGGCCCGGAAGGCAGCGGCAAATTCTGATTCGAGGTAGCGCATGATCTCGGTAGTGCCACCAATCGATCGCCAGTCGATTCGCACTGGCGATCCGTATTCACGGGCATGCCAAGCCGAGAAGGCGAGGGCAAATTCGGAGCGAATGGCTTCATTATGGGGGCTGATGGCTATGAGTACGGGGTCGCCCGATTGCCAGGCATCATCGGGTTGATCCCTGCGAAACATGAAAGGCAGTGCCACAAGCAGGACGAGGGTCCCTATAATGATGCTATTTCGGAGCCAGTCTTTCATGGGGGCGCCTGCAGCACGACAACATCACGCGGGGCGATCCAGAGCCACTCTGTTTCGCCTACGCGGTCGATATCGTCAGGATTCCAATCGTGTCGTTTCCAGAAGATTCCCTTGATTTCGACGAGATATTGGGCGGACTCGCCGAGATATACGACTTGCCTGCATGTGGCCGGCAGCCGGTTGGGGTGGTCCGAAGATGCATCTTCGACCTTGTGAACGGCTTCGGGGCGGATGGAGAGGGTTACGTGGGTGCCGGCAGCAAAAGGCTGGTCACATTCTGCAAGCAGGATCCCCGCGGGGGTTTCGATCTCCAGGCATGCGTCGCGTCGTTGCGTGACGGTACCTTCGACGAAGTTGGCTTCGCCAATAAAGCCGGCAACAAAGGCTGTTGCCGGTTGGCGATAGACTTCGCGCGGGGTGCCGACCTGCTGTACGCGTCCCTGGGCGAGCACGGCCATGCGATCGGCAATGGAAAGGGCTTCTTTCTGGTCATGGGTTACATAAATGGCTGTAATGCCTGCGGACTTGCAGATGCGGCGGATTTCCTGGCGCATATCCAGCCGCAGTTTGGCATCGAGATTCGACAGTGGTTCGTCCAGCAAGAGGCATTGGGGTTCGATCACGAGCGCGCGTGCCAAGGCTACCCGCTGCTGCTGGCCACCGGAGAGCTCGTTGGGTTTGGCATCAGCCTTTTCCTGCATTTGGACGCGTTCGAGGGCCTCGAGGGTGGCCTTGGCGATGGCGTGCTTCGTGAGACCCCGCATCTCGAGCCCGAAAGCCACATTCTGGCGAATGGTAAGGTGGGGCCAGAGGGCATAGCTCTGAAAGACCATACCGGTATCGCGTTTATGTGCAGGAAGGCGCGAAATGTCGCGCGACCCGACGTGGATCGAGCCTGCATCCGGGATGACAAATCCAGCAATAGAGCGGAGCAGGGTGGTTTTGCCGCAGCCACTGGGGCCCAGCAGAAAAAAGAGTTCTCCGGCCTGGATTTCGAGGGAGACCTTATCGAGGGCACGGACACCGCCGGGAAAGGTTTTTTGGAGGTTCTGGATTGTTACGGGCTCTGCCATGAGTGGAAGTTTTAGCGGAAAGGGCGTTGTATCTCAAGTTAGGAATGCATTCAGTTTTGGTTGGAAAGGGTGGCAAGAAAGCTTTAGTATTGTGGATGCGTGGTAGGAAAGTAGCAGACGACAACCCAATAGATAGGTTCAAGGTGATGATACATACAGAAACCAATGCAGATCGAATGCTTGGATGGATGCAGGAACATCTGAAGGACTTGGTGCCGGAGATCGAGATGCGGGCCAAGGCGGAATTGGCGGCAGAGATCAATCGGCTGAAGGTGGAGCGTGAGGCTGTGATTCTCGGGCATAACTATATGGAGCCGGCGTTGTATCATGCGGTTTCGGATATTACGGGCGATTCTCTGGAATTGTGTCGTAAGGCGGCCGAGACTGAAGCGCCGGTGATTGTGTTTTGCGGCGTCGAGTTTATGGCCGAAACGGCGAAGATCATCAATCCGGGAAAGACGGTGCTATTGCCGGCGCAAAAGGCGGGGTGTTCGCTGGCACAGAGCATCACGGCTGCGGATGTGCGGGCCTTGAAGGCGCAGTATCCGGGGGTTCCGGTGGTGACCTATATCAATACGTATGCAGATGTGAAGGCCGAAACGGATGTTTGCTGTACGTCCGGGAATGCGGCCCGGATCGTGGCGGCGTTGAATACGGACACGGTAATTTTCATACCGGATGAATATCTGGCCAGGAATGTGGCGCGTGAGACGGGCAAGACGGTACTTTTTCCGGGGCAGTCTGCTGCAGGGTGTTCTGGTGGTATGGGGTCTTTTATCGCGTGGCATGGGAAGTGTGAAGTACACGAGCTTTTCCAGGTGCAGGATATCGAGAACGTCCGCCGGCAATTCCCGGATGTGCTGGTATTGGCACATCCTGAGTGTCCACCGGAGGTGGCGGAGGCAGCAGATTTCTCGGGCAGCACCTCGGCGATGATCCGGTTTGTGAAGGAACATCCGGGGAAACGGTACTTATTGCTGACCGAGTGCGCGATGGCCGACAATATTATTGCGGAGACGCCGGAGAGCGAGATGCTGCGGATGTGCAGCCATCGGTGCCCACACATGGCGCAGATCACGTTGGAGGACACGGTGGCGGCGCTGCAGAAGATGCAGTACGAGATCGAAGTGCCCGAGGAGGTTCGTGTGAAGGCGAAACGATCGATCGACCGCATGCTGGCGATGAGTTAGGGGCTAGGGGCGAATCCCTAACGCCTAATTTCCTGCATGGATTCGAAGACGCGGTTGAATTCGATGACGGCGGGACGCGGGGGCATTGGCAGGTTTTCGTTGCGGGCATATTCCAATTCGGCTTGGGCGTCCTGATCCCACCACCAGTAGGCGCGAGCGCCACTGTGGTCGCCTAGGCGGGAGAGCACTGTGGGGGGGGTGCCGAACTTGTTCCAGTACAGGATGCGGTTGGCATTGGAGTTCCATAAGAGGATGTAGGGCACATTGGCAGTGAGAATGGCATCGATTTGGCGGGCAATGTCATGCCGGACCGCGACATCGAAAATGGTTTTCTGTTTTTCGATCAGGCGATCGACTTCGGGATCGCGGAAGCCGGTGATGTTATTGCCCCCTGCGCGGTCGGCTTCGGCACTGTGCCACATGGATTCGGGATTTTTAAAGACACCGGCGCTCCAGGCGGCCCAGGTCATATCATAGTCGAAGCGATTCATGGACCGGCTCCAGGCAGCCCAATCCTGACGTTCGATGTTCATGGTGATCCCCATTTGCACGAGATCCTCATTAAAGATCTGGAGAAATCGTTCGGCGGTGGGGTCGCGCGTGAGAAAGGTAAAGGAGAGCGGTTCGTTGGCCTTTTCGCGTCGTCCGGTTTGGGGGTTGGGCAGCCAACCGGCCTCGGTTAAGAGGGTGCGGGCTTTTTCGGGGTTGTAGGAATAGCGGGGGTTGTTGTTGGGGGTGCCGTCGAAGTAGAGATCCTCAAAATAGGAGGTATGCAGGAAGTACATATTGAACATGATGGTGCGGTTCATGCGCTCGCGATTCAGCAGGTGTGCCATGGCCTGGCGTACGCGCGCATCATCGAAGGGGGGCCGCCGCTGATTCATGGCAAACCCCTGGAATCCCACGGGCTTGAGATTTTGAATTTCCTGTTTCACGATCCAGTTGTTCAAGTACCGGCGCCCTTGCGTTTCCTGTGCCCAGAGGCGCGCGGTGAATATGGGGAACATGTCGATTTGGCCCTGCCCGAAGGCATCGAAGGCATTCTCTCGTTCGGCATAGAAACGATAGGTCAGGGTTGCGAAGTTGTATAAGTGGGTGGTGCGTTGCTGCTGGCGCCGCCACCAGTCGTTCCTGCGGTCCATTTGCACGGATATGCCTTCCTGGATGCGTCCGAGATGGTAGGGACCGGACACGACGGGAAAGGCAAAATTCAAGCGATTGAAATCCTCGTTTTCATAGGCGTGTTTGGGGAGAATCATGAAACCGCCTACAGCCCCGAGGTTTTGCCAGTGGACTTCCTGTGCGGTGAAGGCGATCGTTCGTTCGTCGATGATTTCAGGTGGTTCGAAGCGTTCGAGCGGTACTTTGTGGGGGCCGGTGAGGTTGGATGGTTCGAGGATGGCGTCGAATGTCCAGCGCACATCGGCGGCGGTGATGGGTGTGCCGTCGCTCCAGCGGGCGGCGGGGTCGAGCGTGAAGGTGAAGGTGCGTTTGTCCTCGGATATGGTCCACGAGGCAGCCAGTCCGGGCGTATATTCGAGGGTGAAGGGATCGAGCTCGAGCAGCGTTTCGTAGAGCATGCCAAAGAGTTCGGCGCTGAAGGTATTGTTGGCGAGATAGTAATTGAAACTAGCCGGATACTGGCCGGCATAGCTGATCAGGTTCCCGCCCACTTCGGCGATTTCGCTGGCCAGGGGATCGGGCGCATCTTTCCATGTATCGGGGGGGAAGCTGGTTTGGGCCAAGATCAGCAGGGGGGATGCGATGCAGAGCAAGATGATGATCGTCTTTTTCATGGGTATGTCTCCTTATTCGCTAAACGTAGCAATGATCCGCTCACGACGTCAACTGTTCGAACGGCTAACAAGGGGACAGGCTATCTGAGAAGCCGGTTTGCTTTTCTGTTGACGTGTGAATCGTTGTGCAGAAAAGTGTAGCGCTTATGTTTGTGCAAATTGGGTTTTTTCTACTTTTTGGTATTACGGCGTTGTTGATGCTGCATGTGCAGGCACATGCGGTGCAGTATCGTTTGTTGTATGCGGTACCGCTTTTTTTGGTGTTCGGTGCGATGCTGTATTCGGTGGCACGGGAGTGGGCGGCGTTGAGGCGTGGTCGGATTTGCTTGACGTTGCCCTCGATGGTTCCAACGTGGTTGGCGGTTGTGGTGGGGTCGCTTGTGACGGTGTTGCTTTCGAATGGTCTGGGACTGGGGCCGGTATTGGGGTCGGCATTGGTGGGGATGGGGGCCGCGATCGTGGTCCCCAAATGGTCTGTGGCAGCCTTTTGCGGATCTTTTGTGGGGATGCTTTCGCCGGAGTCTTTTCCGGCATTTTATCAGATTGTGATCGCGACGTTGGCAGCGGCGAGCTTGTTCTGGATTGGTGCGCCGTTGTTTGCGGGCTTTGGGGGGAAGCTTGGGACGACGGCCTTTTTCGGTTGTATTGCTTCGGCTTGGTTGACGGGAGCGCCGCTACTGGAATCGCCGCTGCCGAGTCGTCGGCTTGCGTTGCTGATTTTGTTTGTGGCTTCGATTTCTTCGGCGGGTGCGTATGTGTTGAGTATTCGTTGCAAGTTGGGGCCCGTGATGGGATCTGCGCTGGTGGGGTTGTTTGCGGGGCTGGTATTGCCTTGGTTGCCGGTAGGGATGAATGGTCCACTACTGGCGGTAGTGGCGTTCTGTGCTTCTTTTGCGGGGATGGCGAATCGGGTGCGCATGCCGACGGAGTCGCATGCGCTGTTGGCGGGGCTGATTGCGGGCGGTGTCTTTGTGTTTGCCTCGCCTTCGCTGGGCGGGGCGGGCGGCAAGCTGGGCACGATCGCGTTTGCTGCCACGCTGGCGGCGAAGCCGCTGGCTGATTTGCTCGTTTTGTTGCTGACGCCGCACGTCACGATACCGCGTGCGTTCGCGTTGGTGTTTTCGTGGAAGGGGTTGCGCGCGCGCGATCGCTAGGCTGTAAGTTCACCGTTTTCGACTCTTACCCGACCCACTTCGTCGCCACTCTTAACCGGATACCCTTACCCGATTTCCTTAACCGAAGCGCCCAATCCGTTGAAAGCGAGTCGACTAAGTGTATCCGAG
>SLBU01000033.1 GCA_007126175.1 Kiritimatiellia bacterium | reverse complement strand
GGTGCGTGATCCGGTGGTACGGGAGGCTGTGGTGCAGAAGATTCGTGGTTTTGGCGAAAACAAACTCTCGCTTCAGTGGCTCGGTTGTGTAGAATCGCCTTTGGTTGGTCCTGCCGGGAATGTGGAATATCTTGCCTGGTGGCGCAAAACGGCGGGAGGTATGACTGCATGATGCATCTTTCACAGCAGAGACGGGGACTTGGTCCATGCAAAATCTAGGTGTGATCGTCAATATGCATAAGCCGCGCGCGGAGGCGGTTTTACGGCGTCTTTCTGCGATAGCCGAAGCGTCGGGAATCCGGCTGTTGCTGGCCTCGGATGCGCGTGCACTGGCACCAGATGTAGAGACGTGGGTGGATGACGGCACCTTGGCGACTGCCGATGCAGTGATGGCATTGGGGGGGGATGGTACCATGCTCGCAGCTGTGCGCCGACTGGCGCAAGTGCCGCAACCCCTGCCGCCGTTGATCGGTTTGAATATTGGGTCGTTAGGGTTTATGACGAGCATTACGGAGTCCGATATGCAGGTTGCGCTGCATTGTTTACGGGATGACAAGTACAGTGTTTCGGAGCGAAGTCTGGTGGCATGCGAAGTGTTCCGCGGGGGGGATTCGGTGCTTGGAACGCATCAAGGCCTTAATGATGTGGTTGTGCGTAATGGGGCAACGTCTCGCGTTGTGATGCTCGAAGTGAGTATCGATGACAGTCTGGTGACGACGTATGTTTGTGATGGTGTGATCGTTTCCACGCCTACCGGTAGTACCGGCTATTCGCTTTCGGCGGATGGACCTATTGTTACTCCGCAAACGGAAGTGTTTGTGATCTCGGTGATTTGCCCGCATACGTTAAGCTCGCGTCCGTTGGTTGTGCCGGATTGCGCGCGTATCCGAATCAAGGTTTGTGGCCTCACTACCGGGTTGCGGATCTCGATTGATGGACAGGATGAGCATGAATTGGTTGTGGATGATGTGATTGAAATACAACGTTCATTGCAGCGGGTGCGCTTTCTGCAGTTGCCCACGCATGACTATTTTGCGGTGTTGCGGCAGAAGTTGAATTGGAGCGGATCTGCGGTAAGTGTTGGCTGAGGGGCTGGGATACCTGTTTGGGAAAGCATTCTTGCAACGGCCTGCCACTACCGATAGCATACAGAAAACATTGAGGTTCAATTATGTGTGGCTGTAAGACAACGATACTTTTGCTGGTGCTGGCTTGCGTGCCTTGGCAATCCCATGGCGGGGATGCGGGGGTGCGAAAGTTCCAGGATATTGCGGCGCGTTTGGATATTGGGGGGGACTTGTTTCTTGTGGTGCACACGGGGCGTTGGCTGGATGCCGTGCTCGCGCGTCTGGAGGGCGGGGCGGATGCGGTACCACCTTCCTCGGCGGAGGAACGAGACTTGCGCGATGCGTCGGGGCGTGCACGCCGCTTTGCGGCGCGGCAGGGGATCAGTGGTCTGGAGGGGATCGGCATCAGTTCCATGCCGTTGCAAGGGGGCCAATCGAGCGTGAAGGTGTTCTTGCTGCGGGATGCACAGGATGCCAATCTGCCGTTCTGGCGCGGCTTGTTTGGATGGCAGCCGAGGCGGTTGCTTTCGTTGGATTTCTTGCCGGCTGATGCCGAATTTGTATGGGCGTCGACACCGGATTTCGAGGGGCTGTGGCAACTGCTGGAGAGTGCTCGTGTGGATTTGGGGCAAGCCTCGTTAGAGCGAATGCTGGGGCACATCACGCAGGCGAGTTTGCGCTTGGTCGAGATGGAGCCGTTGCCCATGCTGCAGAGTTTGCGCGACGAACTTTTGCTTTGTGCCCGGCATGTTGCGGGGGAGGATGGTGGTGCCCACTGGGAGTGGCTTGCAATTGTCGGAACGGGCGAGGAAAGCCTGTTTCGTGCGGCGCAACAGGTTGTGGCTCGTCGCGGTGTGCCGGTGGAGCATGTGGTGGTCGGGGGGCATTCGATGCAGCGGATTGCTGCACCGGTAGGCTCCAATGGGGCGCGGCTGCTGCCGCAGGCGTTTGCGGCCGTACCCGGCTTTTTTGTGATCGGCAGTTCGCCGCGTATTGTGGAAGATGCCTTGCGTTCGCAGCGCCATCGCAGTGGTTTACTTGCGCGTCCGGCGTTCATCGATGCATTTCGGGGGCAGAATATGGTCAACAACGGCCTGTTGTATGTGAGCCCACAAGGGGCCGAAACGCTGCGGCTTTTGCAGGAACAACGAGTCAAACAATCTTTGCCTGATGATCTGGAAGCTTTTCCGCAGTATCTACTGGAAGCGCTGGCGGCGGAAGGGGCGCGTGGTGCGGTTTTTGCGCTTACGCTTGCAAACTGGCGGCAGGGGATCATGATATCGGGGCGTTCCGGTATTGGCGGCACGGCGATGGGAAGCTGGCTGGGGGCATTTCCGACTGCGTGGTGGTATGCCCTGCCGCAATGGGTGGAAGAGCGGCTGACCAGCGGAGATGATCTGGATATTGGATATTGAAAAATGGTTGAAAACATTGGTAAACCGGTGTTTATAGCGCAAGTGTTTTGTCAACGTTTGAGAGAACGTGGGACTTCATAAGGGGGATTGCATGGAAAAAGTTGTGATAGCGGGGTCGGGGCCAGCGGGTCTCACTGCTGCGCTTTATACGGCACGCGCCAATCTGGAACCACTGGTTTTGCAGGGGCCTGTGCC
>SLBU01000049.1 GCA_007126175.1 Kiritimatiellia bacterium | reverse complement strand
TTCTGCTGCCCACAAGTACAAGCCCGCCAGGTGGTGATATGTCGGACGTGTCGCGATCGCATTCCCCCCTTCTGCTTTCCTTGTAACAGGCCTACTGTGTCATCCATAGGGACAAGAGATAAAGCCGAAAGATCGACAAACTTGTGAAGCACCATCGATTTCTTGACTTCGCTTGTAAGGAATTCTACTTTGCGCTGATTGTACAAACAAAAACAGGAGGTATAGCATATGTCATTACAAAGTAAAGAGGGGCAACCCGTGCCTGAAGTCGTGTTTCGTACGCGCCGGGGCGATCAGTGGATAGATATCGATAGCCGCAAGATTTTCAATAATCGTACAGTGGTCGTGTTCTCCCTGCCGGGCGCCTTCACCCCCACCTGCTCCTCGACCCACTTGCCGGGCTACAACCAGCTCGCACATGCGTTCAAGGAAAATGGCGTTGATGAAATCGTATGCATCTCAGTCAACGACACCTTCGTGATGAACGAGTGGGCCAAGGACCAGGATGCCGAACATGTTACGCTGATCCCCGATGGCAACGGCGAATTCACAGCCAAGATGGGAATGCTTGTGGATAAACGCGATCTAGGCTTCGGAGAGCGCTCCTGGCGCTACTCGATGCTCGTCCGAAACGGCATCATCGAGAAGATGTTCATTGAGCCACAGGTGCCCGGCGATCCCTTCGAGGTGTCCGATGCCGAAACCATGCTCAACTACATCAGCCCCGGAAAAATACCGCAGGCTCTGGCACTGTTCTCGCGTATCGGCTGCGGACACTGCACCGAAGCCAAACACCTGCTCATTGAAAAGGATATCAGCTTCGAGGAAATCATCATCGGTAAAGATCTCTCCGTGCTTTCCATGAAAGCCATCACGGGCACCACGGCGAGTCCCCAGGCTTTTCTGGATGGGAAACATATTGGTGGCCTTGATGCCATCAAAGCCTATGTCGCCGAACAGGCCGGCTGATCGTAGCAGCATACGCACCGATACCCAAAGCCGTCGTGGGCAACCGCGGCGGCTTTTTTGCAGATATTCACCGTTGACCCGTGCCGCCAACCTGCCTACGATAGGCAGTATGGGAACAGAACCACAGAATGCCCGACATGGGAAAACCGGGACGGTCGCTTCGCTTTCCCGCACGATGCCTATCGCGCTGGAACCGGCTGAAACAAGCACGGCCGAGATGGCCCTTACCATTCGTCGGGGCAACAACACACCGCCCACGAACCTACCCATCGAGCGTAAAACGTACTCGATCGGAAGACACGAGGGGGCCGATGTCTATATTGAATCCGCCAGTGCCTCGCGCCAGCATGCCCGCATTTTCTTCCTGCACGACGAAGAAATCATCGAAGACCTCAACAGCACCAATGGCACGTTTGTCAATGGTGTGCGGGTTAGCCGTTGTGTTCTGCAAGACAACGACATCATCCGCATCGGAGATTCCACCATCCTTTTTTCCCGCAAAGCAGCCAGTCCCGAGGTTTCGGCGTGATAGGCGCTGCGCAAAACGGCCCCCTCGTTACCCTTTGGGGCACGCGCGGATCGATCGCGACACCAGGATCGGATACGGCACACTACGGAGGCAACACGGCCTGTGTCGAAGTATGCTATCGTGAAAAACGCATTATTCTCGATGCAGGCACCGGAATCCGCGAACTAGGCAAACAGATCCCCCAAACGGATGGCCACAACGAATTCCACCTTTTTCTCAGCCATACACACTGGGATCACATTCAAGGATTCCCCTTCTTCCTACCCGCCTACAACCCCGCCAATACGATCCATTTTTATGGCAGTCACAACAAGGAAGCCAAACTGGAAAAAATCCTGACAGGTCAGATGCATCAAAGTTATTTTCCCGTCCAGATGCAAGACTTACCTGCGCAGATGTATTTTCACGAGCTCACGGATCAACCCCTTATCATCGGGGATCTGCAAATCCAGGCGCAAGAGCAAGTCTATCATCCCGGGGGCTCGTTGCGATTCCGCGTCAGCGCCGGAAAAGCCACTGTCGTGTATGCAAGCGATGTCGAAATCGACGGCATCTGTGAGGCCGCACCCAACACCCCGGAAGCCCGGCAATTCGCCGCGTATTGCCGCTTTATTGCCAACGCCGATCTCCTGATCGCAGATGCCCAGTACACCCGCGAAGACTACGCCACCCGCAAAGGCTGGGGCCACAGCAGCTTCGAAACGGTCATAGAAACAGCCACACGCGCAGGCGTGAAACATCTTGCTATGTTCCACCACGACCCCGATAATACAGACAATATCATAAATGAGTTCGAACAATACTATGCAAGCACCGCGCCTGATATTGCCGTTTTCTGGGCGCGCGAAGGCACCACGATTCCGCTCGCCTGAGTTACCGAATCAGCAGCATTCGTATTGAAAAACCGTAAACCCATTTGGTACACTGGAAGCATGAAAACGACGATCATACTCGCATTTGCCTTACTGATCTTCTCCGCATCCAGCCAAGCAACCTCACCCGACCACATACTGGAGGTCTACGGCACACAAGGCAACGAGCCAAGCACCCTTTACAACCAATTTCTCATCGGACGGGCACGCCAAATCGGCACCCGAAATTTGAACATTCAGATCACCCCGCACATTCTCCCCTGACACAAGAGGCGCTCTGCTCAAGCAAATGGTTCAATCCTCTTCTGTGTG
>SLBU01000125.1 GCA_007126175.1 Kiritimatiellia bacterium | reverse complement strand
TTCCCGTCTGTAAGTGTAAAACCAAGATTCAGGTTGTTCCGGAATCCGGTATCAGCCTGTGCAAAGCTGGCGATGAGCAGGCAAGCAGCAGCGATCCTGAATTTTCTGTTCGGCATGTTGACGTCTCCCTTGTTGTTTTTCAGGCCTTTGCAACCGTATCAGGCCCTCTGGCTATATTCATGACACGCCACTGCGGGGTATGGCAAGCCAGTATTGTCGTGTCGATATGGATGATGATGGTAGTTGCCGTTGCGTTGTCAAATCCAGCGTTTGCGGCGAAAGAATATGAGCATTCCGACCGATACCCCAAACATGACGAGTAGGGTAATGGGATAGGCCCAAGGGTGGTGTAGTTCGGGCATGTGTTCGAAGTTCATGCCGTATACACCTGCAATGAAGGTGAGCGGGATAAAGATGGTGGCGATGATGGTGAGAACCTTCATGACGCTGTTCATGCGGTTGCTCATTGCGGAGAGATACGTATCGAGCATACCGCCGGCAATATCACGCAAGCTTTCCACGACATCCATCACTTGTATGGTGTGGTCGTATAAGTCACGGAAGTATAAGCGGGAGCGTTTTCTGATAAGCGCGGACTCGCCCCGTTCCATGGTGTTCACCGCTTCACGGAGTGGCCAGATGGAACGGCGTAGGGAAATCATCAGGCGTTTCATGGCGTGGATACGGTGCATCAGTGCTTCGGAAGGATTTTCAACCAGTCCTTCCTCAATGGCCTCGGACTCTTCCCCGATGCGTTCCAGGATGACAAAGTAATTATCGACGATCGCATCGAGGAGTGCATAGGCGAGATAATCGGCCCCCATGCGCCGGACCTGGCCCTTGGCATGACGCAGGCGATTTCGCACCGGTTCAAAAACATCGCCCGGATGCTCTTGGAACGTAATCAGGTAGTCCTTGCCCAGAATACAGGAAACCTGCTCGGAAGATACTTCCGGCGTGGCGCTGCCTGCGGTGGTGACGTCCAGCATCCTGGCAACGATAAACAGATACTCGCCGTAGTCTTCGCATTTGGGGCGCTGGGCCACATGTAGAATATCCTCGAGCACAAGGGCGTGGATGTTGAAATGCACCCCGATGTCCGCGATATTGGCGGTGTCAGTGAGGCCGTTGATATTGATCCATATGGTGGTGCCCTTTTTACGTAATGCAAGGGCATCTACCAGTGTCGGTACATCCTGTTCGAAGACGGATGCCTCGTTGTATACGAATACCGAAATGATTGCCTTTTCTTCGGTATGTGTCTCGCCTGTATAGACAAGGGAACCCGGGGGGAGTTGGGCTTTGCGGGCATAAGAACTCATTGGGCGTCTCCGAGAGGTCTCCGATTGCGGGCGATGACTTCCTTGGCGAGTTGGCGGTATGCTTCGGAGCCAGTGCAGTAGGGATCATACATGATTACGGGTTTTCCGAAGCTCGGTGCTTCACTGAGACGCACGTTACGCGGGATCATGGTTTGGTAGACCCTGTCTCCAAAATGGCTGCGCACCTCACTGGCAACATCCTGGGAGAGCCGAGTGCGGGCATCGAACATGGTCATCACAATGCCCTGAATCTCAATTTCCGGATTGGCGCGCGTGGTGCGCAGTTGTTCCACGACGTGGGTGATGACACTCAGGCCTTCGAGGGCATAGTATTCGCATTGAATCGGCAGCAGCAAGCCGTGCGCGGCTGTGAGGGCATTCATGGTCAGCACGCCCAGAGAGGGGGGGCAATCGATCAAGATGAAATCGTAGCCTCCGTTGCGGACGATTGGCAACATGGCCATGCTGAGACCTTGCAGGTACCCGTCCATACGGGCCACGTCGATTTCTGCGCCGGCCAGATCCAGTTCAGATGGAATGATCTGTACGCCCGGCGCGACCGTTTCCTGCACAAGGCCCTGGATGCTGCGTTCGCGCAGTAAAACCTGGTAGAGGCTTGTACCTTGCTGGCGTGGCAACCCGAGCCCACTGGTGGCATTGGCCTGGGGGTCGATATCGATCACGAGCACGGATTGTCCGGCAGCTCCGAGGCAGGCAGCCAAGTTGATAACCGTCGTAGTCTTTCCGACACCACCCTTCTGGTTGGCAATGGCTAGCACGCGTGTTGACATAGTTGGTTGTTCTCCGGTTTCAGCCTGGATGTCCGCCCGCCTTGAGCAGGGCAAAAAAACGATCCTCGTACTCATCAAAAAGCCCCATACTGTGCAGCTTACCGCCCAGCGCCTTGATCTTTTGGGGATCCTTGCTGGCAGCCTTGAAGGCTTCGTCAATATCGCGCCGGATTCCTCTCGGTACGCCCCCCTCGCGCTCGAATAGCTTATGGCGCTGCATTTCCTGGATATTATAAAGGGCAGAGCTTTGAATCACTTCCCAGAACAGGCGTACGAGGCAAACATCCCAGGGATCATCCACGCCGACAACCACGGCACTAAGGGGATCGTTACTTGTTGTAACCGCGTTTTTTACACGATCGACAACGTGCTCCAGCTTGTCCGTGATGATGGTTTCGCGATAGGATTCCTGTTTGAGTTTGTAGCCATACTGCAGGACACGGATATCTTGTTCATGTTCCCGCAGCCAGTCGATGTATTGCTGCGCTTCCTGACCGAAGCCTTCCAGGGCCGTGTGGGCATAGGCATCGGGCGTAATGATTTGCGGGCGTCCCGCCTCCAGTTTGCCTTCGCGTACGCGCACCCGGCTGGTGTCATCCATGAGCTCGGTGACC
>SLBU01000069.1 GCA_007126175.1 Kiritimatiellia bacterium | reverse complement strand
ATTGCGCATGGCAGCAAAAACGCGAATGGTCGTCGAGCACCCCCAGCAAAATCGGATGCACCCAGTCGCCCGGGGAGGTGAGCACCGGCACGCTGCCGTGATGGAAGTCCAGGTGCCAGAGAGCATTGACATAGGCACTCTCGTAGCTGCGGATCTCCAGATCCTCGAATCGCGCTTCGGCGGCCTCGGCTCCCGCGCTCGTGCGTTTCCCGCCCAGACGGCGACGCTTGAGCATGCCGTGCGCCTGCATGTAGCGACGCACGCTCTCGTAGGAGGGCATCTCCCCGAGTCCGGAGTCCTGCGCAACGCGCACGGCAAGATTATCGGCCTGCAGCTTGTAGCTCCAGTGCCGATGCTGCCGGTACTGCGCGTCGATCAAGGCACGCAGCGGCAGACTCAAGCTCGGATGCGTGCCCTGATCCTCGCGGATCTTGCGCGAAAGCACCCCGACCGGATCCTTCGGCGCGCGGCGCGCCTGGTAGTACCAGCGCTCGATCGTCGAGGCACCCAGGACAACCCACTCGCCCGAGATCGGATGACACCAGCGTTTACGTGCAAGCCTCTTGATCTCTCCTCCCAGTTCCCCCTTCCTTGGCGGTGCCGCCAGTAGCGGCCCCACCACACTGAAGCGAAAATGCGCCCAGCGCTGATCTCCTGCCTTCGCCGTCTCCGGCATGACTGGCTGTTGTGTTGACACACTCCGTTCCCCTGGCATCGTTCTTCTCCTTTCCGGCTCGATCAATCGGGCCTTTTGTCTGCGATGCCACCGTTCTACAGAAGAGCGTTTAGCCTGTCGCCAAGCGTTCTCTGCGTGCGCTATTACCACCCTCACATAGCGTCTGTCCTTTCCGTCAATAATGTCGTGATCGGCGCGAGAAAAAACATTAGCTTGATCAACCCTTCACGACTGTCGGCAACGAACTTTCCGACAAGCCCATGGGGCATGAGAAGCTCATCAACCACCGGCATGAACTGCCCACGTCCGGCCTTCCAGAAAGGCGTATTGACAAAAACCTCCAACCACCAGCGACGCCAGCGCTTCAAGGTTCGTAGGTCGACACCCAGCGCATCGCGCAGCACCCCGATACCTTTGGTATTCGGTCCATGCATCATCGCCGACAACAGTATCACCACGACCCCGGCATACACCCTGCGCCCCAGGTATCGTACCGATGGTGGCGTGTTGCGCTTGCGACACTTCGAGCAGGTGAAGCTGTAGCGCTTGTCCCACGCCTCCACACCTCGCGGCTTGCGTGGATAATCTCCAACGTGCAGTTTATTGAAACAATATGCGCACCCTTTGGCATACCGTTCCCCCGCCAACTCCGTATCAACTTTATCCAGCAGCTTGATCAACTCCGCATCCTTTAGTAGCTTGTCCATGGGGTGTTCTCCTTCTCCATTGGCGTGGTAAAATGAGAACAAAAAACCTCACGCGACTTGCTTTTGCAAGCCTCGTGAGGTTTACCCCACTCTTTTTATCGCTTTAACCGATGGACACCAATACCCGTCCATCACCTATCTTGACCCAAATCCCGCCTCCAACCATCACCTTTTCCGTCCGCTGTCAGTAGCGACGCAGTAAACTCTCGCCAATCCTCGCTTGCCACCCAGCGCCGAAGGGCTGCAAAGAGTTCTGTGTCTGTTTGCGGGGGCGCATCGAAAAGACTCTTATCCCAGCGCAGCAGCGCTTCAACCATCTTTTCAGGAGCAAGCTTTTCTGCTTCCTTCTGGGGCATGTAGGCTTCGATCATGGCTTGCAGCGGTTTTATTGCCACGGGCTTTGTTAGATATTCCACGGCACCTTTTTTTATGCACCGCACCGCCCGTTGCAGATCGTGTTCCCCGGTGATAATAAAAACTGGGAGATTCGGCCAGCGTGCGCATATTTCCGGTAATACCGAATCTATCCCGTAGCAGGTAGCTTGAAGAAGCGATGTTCGGCGGGGCTCACCGTGCAGGCGACGTGGCGGGTTATCGTCAGATCGGGGTAGCGCCGCAGGAGGTCGGCGGCGTAGGCGTTGACCTGCTCGACGGCCTCTGCCGGCGGCTCGGTCCAGCCCATCACGCCGAGCTTGCCCGCCTTTTCTTTCGGGTAGTGCTTGAACTCGATAAGGGCTGCCTGCCCCTCGAACACCGTGCCCGCACGGCCGATCGCCTCCCAGTCGCTGCGCCCGCTGGCATGGTTGACCTCGATCGCGAACATGAAGTAGCGGGATAGATACCGCGTGCAAAGCTCATAAAACGTGGTCCGGAAGAGGTTCTCGTTGGCTTTGTCGAAGGCTTGCGCCGGAATCTGTCCCACATACTGTTTCCAGTATCCGGCAAACAGCGCCGACCAGTCATGGTCCTTGAGAAACTGGCGGAACATGTCCGTGTAGCCTAAAGATACCTCGATATGCTCCAACTCGTTGAAGTATTCGGTAAAAATCTTTTTCACGGTCAGGTTCGGAAACTCCAGACTGAAGTCATCCCGGAAGGTTACCATCCCCAGATAATACAGGCTGAGCGGGAAGAAGGGTTTCTCGACGAACCGCTGCATATTGAACTTGCTGCTGAGCATCGCCGTATCCACCGGCAACGCCCCGTCGAGCATCAGCGTCCGGACCAGATCGCGCGTGTCGTTATCGCTCCCGCACAACCGCCGCAGCCAGTTGATATCCGTGCGCAGGTTCTGGTCGATGGTTTCCCTGGGTATGCGTCCTTCACTGATCAGCAGATCGTTGAGATAGAAATT
>SLBU01000060.1 GCA_007126175.1 Kiritimatiellia bacterium | reverse complement strand
CGGATTTCGGGTTGGAAGATGATCACGAAGCCGGCCGCGATGTACACCGAGAGGCGGCGTAGCAACCAGTTGAGTTGGCTGAGGTTCAGGAGATAGGTCATCGTAAGTAAGACCGCAATCAACAATAGCATGCCGATCAAGACCTGTGCGCCACGGGTACCTCGAAAGAAGAGGAAAATATAATAGAATGCAACAGTTAGAACGAGAATCTCGAATGCCCCGGTCCAGCCGATTGAGAGAATGGTTTCCAACATCTGTTTGCTCGCTTCCTTACTGTTCTGCCCATCGCTCAGGTTGCCGGATCGCCGCCGCCACACGTGCCGCCTGCAGCGATTCGGGTACATCGTGGACCCGTAGAATCGCGGCACCGTTCATGACCGCGCATGCTAGCGAGGCCAAGCTGCCCGGAAGGCGTTCAGCGGGCGTAGCTGCATGGCCGATTGCCCCGATAAACCGCTTGCGGGATGCTCCGACGAGTACCGGTAACCCTATGGCACTACAATGCGCTAAATCATGCAGGATTTCAAGGTTGTGGCGCAGATTTTTTCCAAAACCGATTCCGGGGTCGATCACCATGCATGCGCGCGCGATCCCCAAGGTGGCGAGTTTTTCGACGCGCGACTCGATCCACGTGCAAATTTCGGTGAGGCAATTTTCGTATTGTGGGTGAACTTGCATGCTTTGCGGGGTTCCCTGCATATGCATTATCACGATACCAGCCTTGGTTGTGCGTGCGATTGCAGGCATAGCGGGATCCTGCGTGAGACCGGATACATCATTGATAATGCAGGCACCTGCCGCCATGGCCTGTTCCGCGACCTGGCTGCTGGTCGTGTCGATGGATATGGCTGCATCCTGTTGTGCCAGAATGCCTTCTATGACAGGGAGTACGCGGCGGATCTGCTCTTGCGCAGGCACGGGCGGGGCACCGGGACGCGTTGATTCCCCGCCAATATCGATAATGGCGGCACCATCGGCAAGCATGCGCAACCCCTGTTCTACCGCATGGGTGGGATCCAGAAAACGTCCGCCATCGGAGAACGAATCGGGCGTGACGTTCAATATACCCATGATCAACGGTTCATGGTCGAAGACCAGGTTACGATCTCGACAGGTCCATGCCTGCTTGCCATAGGTATGATCCGTTGTGCGGCTCTTTCGTGTTCCCGAACGCGAAGAGCCTGCAACGTTTGGCTTTTCGTCCGGGGCGGTCATGGCGTTTTTGCATCCGGGGTTGGCTCGGATGTTGGGGGCTCGGGCGTTGGATCGGCATTCTCCGGAGAGGGCACTTTATCGGGATCCTCGGTTTCATTGTCGATAGCATCGCGTTCTTCCGGTGTACGGATACGCCCGACCTCGACAATATCGACAACATCCCGGCCCTCGATGGTTTCCTGTTCAAGCAGTCGCAAACTGACGGTCTCGAGTGCCTCGCGATACTCCTCTAGAATGGCGCGGGCGCGATCATGCGCTTCGCGCAGTAGGCGTGCCACCTCGGCATCGATTTTCTCGGCTGTTTGTTCGCTATAATCCTGTTGGCGCGAAACTTCGCGTCCCAGGAACATGACTTCCTGATTCTGGCCGAAGCGCTGCGGACCGAGTGTCTCGCTCATGCCCCAACTGCATACCATCCTGCGGGCAATCTCGGTTGACACCTTGAGGTCTTGTGCAGCGCCCGTGGTGATTTCATCAAACACAATTTCTTCGGCACAGCGTCCGCCCATGGCACCTGCCAATTCATCCAGTAGCTTGGAACGGCTCTGGGTGTAGCTGTCTTTTTCTGGTAAGGACATGGTGGCCCCAAGATAGGCAATGCCACGCGGGATAATGGTGACCTTGTGTAGGGGTTCTGTCTCTTTGAGCACCTGCTGCACAACCGCATGTCCGGCTTCATGATAGGCGGTCAGGCGCTTTTCCTTATCGTCAATCTTGTGGCTGCGCCGTTCGCTACCCCAGAGTACCTTGTCACGGGCTTCTTCCAGATCCGCCATGTCGACCGCGTTTTTGTTGTGGCGTGCTGCCAGCAATGCTGCCTCATTCAGCAGGTTCTCAAGATCGGCCCCGGAAAAGCCGGGGGTACCACGGGCAATCCGGCGTAAGTTGACATCCTCGCCGAGCTTGATGTTGCGGGCATGGATTTTGAGAATATCCGCCCGTCCATCGATCATGGGTAGATCAATGACAATCTGGCGGTCGAATCGGCCTCTGCGCAGTAGTGCGGGGTCGAGCACATCCGGGCGGTTCGTTGCTGCGATGATAATGACCCCCGCCTCTGTTTCAAATCCATCCATTTCCACCAATAGGGCATTGAGTGTCTGTTCGCGTTCGTCGTGCCCGCCGCCAATGCCCGTAAACCGGCTGCGACCGACAGCATCAATCTCATCGATAAAAATAATGCACGGGGCATTTTTCTTGCCTTGTTCAAACATGTCGCGCACGCGCGAAGCGCCCACCCCGACAAACATTTCGACGAAGTCCGAACCGCTGATACTGAAGAACGGAACATCCGCTTCCCCAGCGATCGCTTTTGCAAGAAGGGTTTTGCCGGTTCCCGGAGGCCCCATCAACATCACGCCCTTGGGAATGCGGCCACCGAGCTTCTGGAACTTCTTGGGATCCTTGAGGAAAGCGATGATCTCCTGCACTTCATCCTGTGCTTCATTGATGCCCGCTACATTTTTGAATGTGATCTTGTTTTTTTCGCGGTTGAGCATACGCGCGCGGCTCTTGCCGAAGCTCATGGCCCCGTGTCCGGCTGCCCGCATTTGGCGGATGAAGAGAAAGTAGATCAGCCCGAAAATGATCAATACAGGAAGGAAGCTGGATAGAATATGCCATAGGAGCGGATTCTGGGGAGGAATTTCCGTTTCGACATTGTTTGCGCGTAACCACTCCATTGTGTCGCGGTCGATGGTTGCGAGATACGCTTTGAATTTTCCATTCAAGCCCTCGACGACGGCATTTTCACGCAGCTGGCCTTCGATATACAGCGGCCCCGACATATCCCGGATAATGCGAGCACGCTCGACCTTGCCGTTTTCGATGAGGTTGACGAGACTGGGTGTATCGCTTGCTGGGGATGAATAGGGGATCGTGGTGACGGTCCGCTCGCGCATATTCAAGACATACATCAAGCTGGCGGCAACGGCGAGCATCACGAGCCAAGGTAGCACCCCGCGAAATTTTTGCGGGGCGGGTGGTGGCGGAGATACCGGTTTTCCGGGGGGGGGTATCTGTGGCATAAAGCTATCCTTACCTTTCTATCCATGTCCTGTTAGCTGTTGTAGTATGCATGTATGCATCGCAGATCATGCCGGACTCTCTTACTATATACAGCGGTATTTTTCGTAAAACTACAGATTATACCTGAGCGCGGTGTCTTTGGCAACCGTTGGATTGCTCAGATGATCTTGAATTTGGGGAGATCCTGGATGTCAACGACCCCGACGGGGCGATTGTCTGCATCAATCACCACCAGATCGTCGATCTGATGCGATTCGAATTGTGTCAAGGCCATAACCGCCAGCTCATCGGCCTGGACCGTGACCGGATGATGCGTCAGAAACTCGCGTAAGGTACGCCCCAGGATATCGGCATGTTTCTCGATATTGCGACGAAGATCCCCGTCTGAAAACACGCCTTCTAGCTTGCCATCGGCATCGACAGCGATCGCGAGTCCCGTGCGGGCCTGCGTCATGGCAAGCAAGGCGGATTTGATGTCTGTTGTTGTGGAAAGAATAACAATTCGTTCGCCAGCGCGCATGATATCGCTGACTCGCAGCAGGAGTGCGCGTCCGATCGCCCCTGCGGGATGCAAGCAGGCATAATCCTCGCGTTTGAAACCGCGTGCCCGTAGCAGCACCATTGCCAAGGCGTCGCCCCATACCAGCGAAGCCGTGGAACTGGTCGTTGGCGCAAGGTTAAAGGGGCAGGCCTCAGCAGGAATGGCAACGGAGGCCACGATGTCGGTCGATTGTGCCAGAGTGCTCTGCAGGCATCCCGTTACCGCGACCGTCTTGGCACCGAGCCGTTTGATCGAGGGCAGCAGATGGAGCAGTTCCTCGGACTCTCCTGAATAACTGAAAGCGAGCATCAGGTCGCCGGATTGTACAATGCCCAAATCGCCATGAATGGCCTGCATCGGATTCAAAACCACCGCCGTCGATCCCGTACTGGTCAGCGTGGCCGCAATTTTTTCGGCAATGTGCAAGCTTTTCCCTACGCCCGTGACGATTAGCTTCCGCCCCGCTTGCAGGCAGTCTTGCGCCGCGTTCAGCGTTTCAGCAAAGCCGATCGATAACTGGTCCCGCAGCATTTGCAAGCCGGCAATTTCACAGTCAATAACGGATTGTGCTTCAGTGATCTCATGTTTCATAATGCCCGTTCTTCAAGGAGATTCCATCAATAATATAAGCTGCCAATTCTTAGCAAATGCGATGCAGTGTGTCCAGCTACGTCTGCCTTGTGTCTGGCACGGGCCAGGGGAATATACATTTTGCAGCGGGCCAGCGTTTGTGGTAGGCTTGAGACATTGTGAGAGCAAGAGTCATTGTTTGTTATCTGGTCGGGGGTTGTATTGGCGTATCGGCATTATGGCTGATGGGCGTTGTCCCGTCGTGTGAACGAGTCGTTCGTACGTCTCTCATCAAGGACGTTGGCAGTGCTGAAGGGGCTTCGGTTGCGTCGCGTGCGGGGGGGGTGGATCATCCGTTGCATTTGGTTGCGGTTCCCGCGGCCGCGCCATCTGCTGCCGGGCGAGATGACGCACAACCTAGCGAGGCGCAGGATCGCTACGCGGATGCCGTCGTGATTGCCCAGCAGGTGGGACCGGTTGATGCCGATGGATATTTTTCCCGTGTACGTCTGGTGCAGATGGAAAGCAAGCATCCGTTTCATCGGGTTGAGGAGACGCTGCGCGAAGAGGATGCGGGCCCGCCACGTTTGCTGCGGCAGTATGCGATGGCCGGGGATCATATTCTGGTTGTGTTGCCCGAGTTGCTTCCGCCGGAGGAGGTGCAGGCATATCTGGCTTCGGCAGGTTTGACGCTCCATGATCGTACGGGGATTCCGGGTGGGTATCTGGTTGGCGCGGACGACGAGGTTTCGCTCGAAACGGTGCCCGCGTTGCTGGAGAAGGCGACACGCTTGCGTGGTGGGGTACTGGCGGAGCCGAATTATGTCTACTGGCATGCGTCGATACGTCCTGATGATCCGGAGTATGGGCAACAGTGGGCGTTGGAGCGTATCAACATGCCGGAAGTATGGGGTGGGATAGCGGCGACGAGCACTGTGGTTGTTGCCGTTTTTGATACGGGTACAACGCTCTGGCACCCGGATCTGTATGATACCCGTTGGATCAACGAGGATGAAGTGGATGGCAACGAGACGGATGACGATGGCAATGGATATATTGATGATCGCTATGGCTGGGACTTCTATAACAACACGAATGATCCGTCTGATATGCATGGGCATGGAACGCATGTGCACGGCACAATCGGGGCTGCCGGCAATAATGCGCGCGGGATCAGTGGGGTGGGCTGGCATATTCGGACGTTGCCGGTTGCCTTCATGGGCCCGCTGGGGCATGGGTATGCTGACGATGCAGCGTCGGGATTGTATTATGTGCAGACGTTGGTTGCGCGGGGCGTTCCGATTCGCGTGACGAACCATAGTTGGGGGGGCGGCGGATTCTCGGCGGCATTGTCGAATGCGTTTGTGCAGGTTTCCGATGAGGTGCTGCATGTTGCGGCGGCAGGCAATACTTCGTTCGGGGGGACGAACAACGATGGGGATCCCTTTTATCCGGCGAGTTTTGCGATTCGTACTATGGTTGCAGTGGCCAATAGTACCGATGCGGATCGTTTGCATAGTACCTCTCATTATGGTGCGAGCAGTGTGCATCTGGCGGCACCTGGAACGCGCATTCGCAGTACGCTGTTGAGCGGGGGCTATGGCAATAAGACAGGATCTTCGATGGCCGCACCGCATGTTGCGGGGGTGCTGGCTTTGCTGATGGATGCGTTTCCCGGGAAATCGGCGGCTTCCATGCGTGCCGCCCTTTTGGAGGGGGTACAGCCGGTCGATGCACTGGGAGGGGTCGTTGCGACCGGAGGGCGTTTGGACGCACTGGGCGCATTCCTTGCCGCGGGTCCTGTACTGGAGCATGAGGCGCACCCCAATGTTGATGCAGATGTAGCATCGTATGAGATTTCGGCGCATGTACGGCCGGGACCGGTGCTTTTGGCCGAGGAGGGGGTCAGGCTGTACTGGGATACGACACCGGAGCTTACGGGGGTAACGACAAATGTGATGTCCTATGGTGGAGAGGGCCGTTTTGTCGGGGAGATTCCTGGCCGTCCGGAAGGGAATCGGATCTATTACTGGATCGAGGCGGTTGGGCTCGATGGCAAGCGGGTTACGCATCCGGCGACCGCACCGGCAGAGGTGCATGCATTTGATGTTACGTTTCCCGTTGCCGTGTATATTCAAGGGCTGCCCGGGGCCTATGGAGAGGTCACCCCGGGGTATGGTGCACATCAGATTGCCTGGGGTTCCCAGGTGGCATTCGAGACACCGTTGCACACAACGCCTGATGCCGGGAGCCGCTGGCGGAACATCGGTTGGCATGGTGCTGGCTCGATCCCGGCAACGGGGCAGACGAATCAGTTTGCGGTGATACTGCGGCAGACCTCGTATTTAGCGTGGCGCTGGCGTCGGCAATATGCGTTGGAGGAGTCGACGGAGCCGACGAGCGGATTTTCTCAGGCGCGGTGGTGGGATCTGGGAGGCTATGCGGAAACGGCAGAGACCTCTGACGAGATCGTGCATGATGGGGTTGCCTATCGGTTTGTCGGATGGAAGGTAGATGGCGTGCGGCAGACGGACGTGGGGACGCGTGCTGCCAATCCAGCCGCGGGCATTTTCATGGATCGTGCACGTGCTGCGGTGGCGCACTATGTTCCGGCAGAACGCGATAGCGATGGCGATGGTCTTCCGGATTGGTGGCAACTGTACAATTTTGGGCATTTGCAGTATGGCGCTGAGGATGATCCGGATGGGGACGGTTTTACGAATGCCCAGGAGTATGCCGATCGTTCGGACCCGACCGACCCTGCATCGTATCCCGAAGGTCCCGCTATTGCGGTTGCCACTTTGCCGGAGCAGATACATACCCCTGGCCCTTGGAGGGTGCAGGCGGTTGTCACGGACCGCGTGGATGTTGCCGCGGTACTGTTGTATTGGCGTCAGGTTGGTGAGGCGAATTGGCAGACGGTGCGCATGGATGCGGCAGCGGCAACCGGGGATGTCTATGAAGCACTGCTTGCGAGCGCGCAAGGGCCTGGGGTAGCCTTTGAGTACAAGGTGTTTGCGGAGGATGTTGCCTGGAATGCCACGACAAGTAGTGTGTATCGTTTTGCGGTGGACTATCCCGTACTGTCTTTTGGGGCGCTGGATCATGCGGTTACGCTCACGGCCGGAGAGCAGCAACTGATTCGCGTGGCGGTAACGAACCATGGCACGTCCGCCTGGCACTGGCAGGCTTCCTATGGCTATGCCGAACCGGTTGCGCTGCCGGCACCGGCAGGTTGGACCAGTGGGGGAAGGGGGGATCAATGGCATGTTTCCAGCCGGGAGTATGCATCTGCTCCCTATGCCTGGTTTTGCGGTGATCCTGATGGGGGCACCTATAATCACTCGATGGACGCGTCGCTGTATTCTCCGTTTATCCGTCTTGGATCGGCGGCATCCTTGCGGTTTCAGCATTGGCCGGAAATGGAACATGATGGCCGCGCAGGGTATGAGGCTTACTACTGGGATGGTGCCGTGGTTGAGCTATCCACGGATGGCGGTGCCTCGTTCTTCCCGATCGAGCCGGAGGGGGGGTACCCGCATCGCATCACCCCGAATCCAGCGTCCCCGTTTGAAGGGCATCGTCCTTGTTTTGGGGGGACCACCGGAGGTTGGCATGAGGTGGCGTTTGATCTGGCGGACTATAGCGGCGAATCGGTTCAGGTGCGTTTCCGTTTTGGCACCGACCGGTGGATGGAATACCGTGGCTGGTTTGTCGATGATATCGTTTTTTCCTGGGAGCCAGACTGGCTTGTGGCGGAGTCTGCCGAAGGTACGATTGCGCCGGGTGCGTCGGGTTGGATCACATGGCAGGTGGATGCGTCTGAACGGGTTGCTGGCACGTATCAGAGTGCCTGGGCGCTGACAGGCAATGCCCCGTTGCAGCCAAGGGTTGCGGGTGAGGTAGTGCTGCAGGTTCGCCCGCCACCACCCAGTATCGGGCTGCAGGAGGTATTCGATGATCCCGATGCAAAGGCATTTGTGGTGCGTTGGCATAGTGAGACGGGCCGTGTCTATTCGTTGCTGAGCGGCACCAATTTGCCGGTTGCGCAGTGGCGCGCGGTGCCCGGATACACCAATCTCGCGGGAACGGGCGGGGAAATGTCTTACACGGGGCGGATCGGTACCGTAGAACGCCAATTCTATCGGATCGAAGAAAGTGAGCCCTGAGGATTTTTATGGCTGGGTTTCTCAAAAAGAATGATCCAGCCCTTGCATATTGACACTGGATGTGTAACCTTTTAAATCGATTTTGCGTAACGACGTAGGAAGGATATTTTAGTATGGCGAATCAGACTTGTGGCAGCGGTTGTGGTTGTAGTGGGCATCGGAAATATTCTGCTGCGGTAACCGATGGTGTGGAGAGGGCAGCGAGTCGGGCTATGCTCCATGCGGTAGGTTTTTCCGATGCTGATTTCAAGAAATCGCAGGTGGGGATTGCTTCGACGTGGAGCATGGTAACACCGTGCAATATGCATATTGACCAGTTGGCGAGAGAGGCGGAAGCGGGGGTCAATGCGGCGGGTGGCAAAGGCGTGATTTTTAATACGATCACGATTTCCGATGGCATTTCGATGGGAACAGAGGGCATGAAATATTCCCTGGTTTCGCGTGAGGTCATTGCGGATTCGATCGAAACGGTTGCTGGCTGCGAAGCCTTTGATGGTTTGGTTGCGATTGGTGGCTGTGATAAGAATATGCCGGGGTGCATGATCGCCCTGGCGCGATTGAATCGCCCGGCTGTATTTGTATATGGGGGCACCATTCTGCCCGGCAAACACAAGGACCGTGATGTTGATATTGTCTCGGTTTTCGAAGCCGTCGGGGCCCACGCGCGCGGCGACTTGGATGATCAGGAACTACATGCAATCGAGAGTTGTGCGATTCCGGGGCCGGGATCATGCGGCGGCATGTATACGGCGAATACGATGGCTTCCGCGATTGAGGCCTTGGGTATGAGCCTGCCAAACAGCTCGGCGCAAGCGGCGGTCTCACCCGAGAAAAGGGATGACTGTCGGCGTGCTGGGGCTGCCGTGGCGCAATTGATCAAAAAAGGCATTACCCCGCGTGATATCATGACGCGTCCAGCGTTTTTGAATGCCATTGCCGTGGTGACTGCACTGGGGGGCTCCACCAATGCCGTGTTGCATTTGCTGGCCATGGCCGAGGCGGCAGGCGTTCGCTTAACGCTGGATGATTTTACGCGGGTTGGACGTAAGGTGCCGGTCTTGGCCGATCTGAAGCCGAGCGGAACCTTTGTGATGGCCGATCTGGTGCGGATTGGCGGGACATTGCCCTTGATGAAAATGCTTCTGGGTGCTGGTTTGCTGGATGGGAGCTGCCTGACGGTTACGGGCAAGACGCTGGCACAGAATTTGCGTGGTGTGAAGCCCTATCCGAAAGGGCAACAGGTGATTCGCCCGTTGAAAGCCCCCATCAAGAAGACGGGGCATCTGGTGATTTTGTATGGGAATCTCGCGCCGGAGGGGGCTGTCGCAAAAATATCGGGGAAGGAGGGGACTTCCTTTGCCGGTAAAGCGAAGGTGTTTGCTTCAGAGGAAAAAGCACTGGCCGCGATTCTGGAGGGACGTATTCGTAAGGGGCACGTTGTTGTGATTCGTTATGAGGGCCCGCAGGGCGGACCCGGAATGCGCGAAATGCTCTCGCCGACCAGTGCGATTATGGGCAAGGGGCTGGGGCATGATGTGGCCCTGATCACGGATGGCCGTTTTTCGGGGGGGAGCCACGGGTTCGTCGTGGGGCATATCACCCCGGAAGCGTACGCCGGTGGACCGCTCGCGCTCGTCAAAAATGGCGATGAGATCCTGATCGATGCGGAAAAGCAAACGCTGACATTGCAGGTGTCGGATGCGGAAATGCAGCGTCGTCGTACGTCCTGGCGTCAACCCAAACCACGTTATACCAGAGGGGTGTTGGGGAAATATGCCCGTCAAGTCGGCCCGGCTTCGCAAGGGGCCATCACGGATCTGGCGTAGTTGACTGCGAGGGGCGGATATGTTGCGGTTCTGGCGAAATTGGTGGTGGTTGATTCTTATTCTGATTGCGGATGTTCTTTTCGTGGTCTGGTGGTTTGGTCCGCGGCGGCAACGGGTGCAAGAGCGCGTCTCTCACGTTGCTACTGCGCCGGCAGTGCCTGCAGAGGAAGAGTCTAAAAGCCGTGCGAGAGAGCGGTTGGTCCGATCCATCGATGTTGGGTTCCCCACGGCACAGACGGGCTTGCTGCGCCTGGAGGATCCGGATGTATACATGCCGACGGCATCGGGACGGATCGAGTCGGCGCATTATGGAAGTACGCGCACGCGGGGGGCTAGCGGGCG